>CAYXFC010000111.1:0-3598 GCA_964464155.1 uncultured Pseudomonadales bacterium | reverse complement strand
ATCGTTTAGCTAAAGAATATAGTCAGTTATCTAAACTTCCAATAGAGGGTAAGTTAAATGGAGCAGTTGGCAATTTTAATGCACATCAACTTTCACATTCTGGGATTAATTGGCTACAATTTTCTCAAAAATTTATTAAAGGTTTAGGTCTTAAACCAACTTTATATTCCACTCAAATTTTACCATCAGATATTTATATAAAAATATTCCAATCTTTACAGTTAATGAATCAAATTTTATTAGGTTTTGTTCAAGATATATGGAGATATATCAGTGATGACTATTTGCTTCAAAAACATGATAAAAATCAAATTGGTTCATCTACTATGCCCCAAAAAATTAATCCGATAGATTTCGAAAATTGCGAGGGTAATCTTGGGATGGCTAATGCTTTACTTTATTTTTTTAACACCAAACTGCCAATATCGCGTTTACAAAGGGATTTGTCTGATAGCACAGTCAAGCGCAATATTGGTACAGCTTTTGCTTATACTGTACTTGCCTTTCAATCTTGCATTAAGGGTTTGAGTAAAATTAATTATAACCTTGAGAAAGTTAACTTAGATCTTAACTTGCACTGGGAAATATTAGCAGAAGGTTTGCAGACCGTTTTAAGAACTCAAGATGATGTCAAAGCCTATGAAAAACTGCGTCAGTTCAGTCAGGGAAAAATAATCAATGCAAAAAGTTTACATGAATTTATTCAAAGACTAGATATAAATAAAGAATGCAAACAAAAACTGCTAAAACTTACTCCATACAATTATTTAGGTTTAACCAAAAAGTTAACTAAAAAAATGATAACTGATATCTATAAACTATTAAATTAAAGGAGGCATTATGTCGCGACCCTTAAGTTTTGCTTTTTGTGGAGGAGCTTTTGGAGATGAAGGAAAGGGTAGAATTGTTGATGAATACGTTAACAAATTATCAAAAAGGGGCAAAGTGGTGGTTTACCGTGATAATGGCGGAGCTAATGCCGGTCATACGGTCGAGTTTAAATCTGGTGAAAGAGTTGCTTTGCATCAACTGCCTTCAGGAGTATTTGGAGAAAACACAACCGTAATTTTAGGCAAGGGTATGGTAATTCATCCAGCAGATTTACTAGAAGAAATCCAACAAGTTAAAAAAGTCGCAGGTGGTAAAATACCAGCCAAAATAATCATAGATGAAAACGCTGTTTTGCTATTGGACACTCACAGAGCTTATGAGTCAGTTTTGAAACTTTGGCATGATGGTGGTAAAGCCTCTACTGGCAGAGGTATTGCCCCTGCTTATGCTGATGTTTTACTGCGTCAAGCTGTAAGAGTACGTGATTTAATTCGTTTTGATGAGAAGGTTTTGAAAACCCATTATCGACTGTATGAGGCATTAATTAAGGGATTGGGTAAAGATATGTCCAAACTGGTAATCCCCATGATGGGCAAAGATCAGTCATTTAAGGTTGGAGATTTTAATTTTTTCCTAAATAATCTAACTAAATATTTTCAAGCACTCAAACCATATGTGACAGATGTACATAATTTATTACAAAAATCATGGCATGATCCCAAAATTAGTTTTGTATTTGAAAAAGCTCAGGCAGTTGGTTTACATCCTCTTTGGGCAGTTTATCCTGATAGTAGTTCCTCAGAAACCACTTTTGCAGGGATTGAGACGTCAAGTGAGGGCATTATTGACCCCAATGATATTAAAGTTAGAGCTGCAGTTATCAAAGCTACTTATATGTCCAGTGTAGGTACCCGTAAATTACCATCTGTTATGGATGAAAAATTAGCCCATCAAATAAGAGAAGATGCTAATGAGTATGGAGCTTCTACCAAAAGACCTAGAGATGTTTATCACCTAGATCTCGAGGCCATCCGTTTTTTTGCCAAAGTTGGAAAAGCTACTCATATGATTTTAACACACATGGATATTATTTATCCTAAAATAAAGCTTAAGGTGTGTGTTGAATATGAACAAAAAGGTAAAAAGGTGGGCTATCGACCCGATCAAGAGTTCTTAAATACGGTTAAGCCAATATATAAAGAATTAAAACCTTGGGATAAAAAACAAATCCAAGAAGCAAAAAATAAACTAGAACTACCTAAGGAGGCTCAAGTGTTTATTAAGTTTGTAGAAAAAGAAATTGGTTTACCAATATTGATGATTACAACTGGTCCCAAACGAAATCAAAGTATTAAGCTTTAGAAATTAGATACAAAAGTTAGCGCCTTACCTTTTTTATTGGCTCTACCGGTACGTCCGATACGATGAATATAATCATCTTTTGATTCTGGAACGTCAAAATTGATGACATGGCTAACATCGGGTATATCTAAACCTCTGGCAGCTACATCAGTTGCTACTAAGACTTTAATTCTGCTCTGGCGAAAATTAAGCAAAGCTCTTTGTCTTTGAGGTTGAGATTTGTTACCATGAATAGAGTCTGATCTAAAACCTCGGTTATTTAAATTTTCAGATAATCTTTGTACTCCATGTTTAGTCCGACCAAAAATAAGAGCTTTTTCAACTTCTTTACTTATTAAGAGTTGATGTAATTTATCTATTTTATCCTCAGGTCCTGAGAAAGTAACAATATCTTGTTCTATTGTATCTGCAGATTCGTGTTGTTTGACAGATATGGTTACCAAGTTATGAGAAAACTCATGGATTAATGACATAACCTGATTAGTCATTGTGGCCGAAAAAAATAGAGATTGTCTATGTGGAGCTAATTGACTTAAGATTTCTCTAACATCTTTTATAAATCCCACATCTAACATCCGGTCTACCTCATCTAAAACCACAGTTGAATATTGAGCTAAATTAACTAATCTCTGATTTACTAAATCTTTAAGTCTACCTGGAGTAGAAATAAGAAATTGGTGGTTAGATTCTAAATTTCGTCTTTGTTGATACATACTGGTACCTCCAATAGCCATTACTGACCAAAGAGATAACATGGAAGCTAAGCCTTGAAATTCCTGGTTAATTTGAATAGCAAGTTCTCTAGTAGGAACCATGATTAAAACTTTTTGATTTTTATCATGAAGCACTTTATTAATTAGTGGGATTAAAAAAGCTCCGGTTTTGCCAGTACCTGTGTTTGCAATACCCAAAAAATCATTACCTTGCATAATAGGTTCTATTCCTTGGTCTTGGATAGGCATAGGAGTTAAATAACCCTTTTGAGAAATATTTGTCAGGACTCGTGAGTCGATATTAAAATCAGTAAAGCGATGAGTAATTGCAATTACTTCTACTGGAGGTAAATCAACTGCCTTATTAATAAAAGCACGAACATCAATAGGTTTTGGTTGTCTGCGACCGCGTGAAATACCACGTGGATAGGAAAAAGAACCACGACCACTAGCATGACGAGAACGAACTGTAGAACGAAACATATATAACAATATTTCTACTAAATATAGAAATATTTTAAAAATTAACTTTAGAAAAATACTAAAGGTGGAGTAAAGAACCAATTATGAGGAAAAGCGAATCTTACAAACTCTAATCAGTCAAATTTAGTTAACACTAAAATCATTACTCGGATTGATAATGTGGGTATTATAACAGAAATTTAGAAAATTGATAGGCTAGGATAATAATG
>CAYXFC010000110.1:0-3609 GCA_964464155.1 uncultured Pseudomonadales bacterium | reverse complement strand
TGGCTTTGAAAGGGTTAAAGAAATCGAAGATCCTGAACTGGCTAGCAAACGCACTAGAATGCTATACAAACTTAAAGGTTATCCGGAGGATTGGATTGAAAAAAGGATGAGGGGGATTGTAATTCGAGAAGAGTTGACTGATGAATGGGATAAGCGAGGAGCAAAACAGAATCGAGACTTTGAAATTTTAACTGCTGAAATATCCAAAGCCACTTTTGGGGTGACACCAAGTGAATATAAAAAGCTCAAAGGGCTAAAACGCGAAAATCTAAGAGACCATATGGATGATTTTGAGCTGATCTTTACCATGTTAGGAGAGCGCTCAACTACTGAAATTCATAAAACGGAAAATTCCCAGGGTGTACTCAAACTCAAACAAGATGCTAAAAGGGGTGGAAGAATTGCAGGTATTGCTCGTAATGAATTGGAAAAAGAAATTGGTAGGTCAGTAGTATCTAAAAGAAATTTTTTATCAAACAAAAGGCAAATAAAATTAAAATAAAAAACTAAATTTTTATTTTCTCCCCAAAATCTCTCCCAAACTGTCTGCATTTTTCCAGTTCTTGCTCAGTTGGCCGCCATTGCAAAGTTAAAGAAGGTATGGGCATTTCTACTTTCATATCAGTGATAAATTGTTCCAAAGCCTTGGTAGCTCCACCTCCCCAACCAAAAGAGCCGAAACTACCGGCAATTCGGCCTTGAGGGTGACAACCCCGTAGATAATGCATAAACCCAGCCAGATTAGGCAGCATATCACCATCATAAGCTGCAGATCCAAATAGATAAGCTTTAGCATCCAACATAGCAGTTAAAACATCAGTTTTATCAGTTTGATTGATATCAAAGATTTGATATGGTATGCCAACTTCCTGTAATCCTTGTCCAATTGCTTCGGCCATTTGTTTAGTTGAATTCCACATGGTTTCATAGACAATAACTACTTTTTTATCACTCTCATTACTACTCCATTTGTGGTACCAATCCATCACTCGCTTGGGATTTTGACGCCAAATTAAACCATGAGCAGGAGCAATCATATCAATTTCCCAACTCAAATTTTGTAATTCATCTAATTTTTGCTTAATTACCGTCGACCATGGCCAGAGAATGGAGGCATAATATTTGACCGTTTCTTCATAGAGAATAGCTTGATCTACCTCATCGTCAAATCTTTCATTACATGCCCACTGCTGACCAAACCCGTCATTAGGAAGTAATAATTTTTCCTGAGGAATATAGGAAAACATAGAGTCTGGCCAGTGGATCATAGACGCTTCCAGAAATTTAACCGTTTTTTGACCTGTAGAAATTGAATCTCCAGTTTTTACCACCTGGAAATTCCAATTACTTTGATAATATTTAGCTAAACCTTCTTTGCATTTGGCAGTGCCAAAAAGTTTGGCATGAGGAATAAGTTTAAGTAGTTCGGGCAATGCTCCGCTGTGATCTGGTTCTACATGATTAACTATAATTTGTTTAATTGATTCAAGGGAGGTAATTTCTTTGATCCTATCTATCATTTCCTGACTAAAATCACCCAAGACTGCATCAACCAATGTTGGAATTTCATCCATGATCAGATAAGAATTATATGTACCACCTCGTTTGGTATAGTAGGTATGGCCGTGAAAATGGCGTAGACCCCAGTCGATAGCGCCAACCCAATAAATATTTGGTTTAATTTGAATAGACATAGGATTTTATTTTAACACCACTTTCCCATCCACCGCCCAAGTTCCCTCATAATTTACGATCACTGGATTAATCTCCATTTCAGAAATACGACTCTCTGATTGTGCGAGATTACTTAATTTTACAATTAAATCTGCCAGTGGCTCTATCAGGTAAGGTTTTGCCCCTCGGAAACCATTTAATAATTTATAGACTTTAGATTTTTTAATTAACTCAATTACCTGTACAAAGTCAATCGGCAAAATAAATAAATTACGGTCTGCGATTAATTCAGCCAAAGTACCGCCAGCGCCAAACATCAGAACCGGGCCAAAGTTGGCATCCCGTTTGACGCCTGCAATTATTTCTATGCCTTTTTCAACTTGTTTCTGAATTTGGATTTGGACAGTAGTTTGAATTTCTACCCCAAGTTTTGTGACATTTTGTTTAATTTGATTAAATGAAGTTTCCAATTGTTCATCTGTATTGATTCCAGTAATTACAGCCTTTGATTCTGTTTTATGTAACAGGTGGGGTGAACTAAGTTTTAGTACGGTTGGATATGTATTAGTTTGACAAAATGCTTTAGCTTGTTCAAAATTCTGCACTGCCTGAGTAGGGGGAGTAGTAATCCCGGCAGATTTTAGCAATTCATTTGCCTCAAAAGGATCTAGCGTTTTCCTATTTTGGGAGATAGCTAAACTAATGACTTGCTTATCCTTAACGGGATTGCCACGCGTGGCTGTCTGTAAGTATTCGCCAGGATCGAAGTGACGGGAATTTTGTTCCTCTTCCTTAAATTCCTTAATTCCTAAATTCTTAAATTCCTCTTTTTGCGACCATTGTCTCCATTGCCACATAGCAGCTAAAGTTTTAATCGCCCGTTCAGGAAATCTAAACGAGGGAATTTTATGAAAATTTAATATCTCTTCTCCTTTGGCGATATTAGAGCCACCGATAAAACAGCACATGATTGGTTTGTGATATTGGATAGAAAGCTGAGAAATTAGCTCAGCAGTTTCTTCAATTTGAGTCATCAACTGAGGAGTTAATATGGCGATCAGAGCATGAACATCCTGATTTTGTAAAATAATTTCACAGGCATCACGATAACGTTGAGCAAGAGCATCACCTAACACATCAACCGGATTTAATAAACTTGCTTCTCGAGGCAATTTTTCCAATAATAAATTATGAGTTGCTTCATCAAATTGAGTCAACTCTAAACCTTGTTCAGCAATAACGTCTGCCGAAATCACTGCCGGACCTCCGGCGTTAGAAACCACAGCCACTTTGGGTCCAGCTGGTGCGTTTTCCCAAGCAAAAGCACGGGCATAATCAAACATATCCTGCATGCCTTCACAGCGGATAATACCGGCTTTGGCAAAGGCGACTTGCATCACCGAATCTTCTCCAGCTATAGCTCCAGTATGTGATTGCATTGCCTTAGCTGCAGCCTGAGATTTACCGGGTTTAAGGATAAAGATAGGATTTTTATGACAAACTTTAGAAGCAATTTCTAAAAAGGCTTTACCGTCAGATACAGATTCAAGATATAAACCAATAGGTTGTACATCTGATAGTTCTTTCTGATCAGGCATGATGGGGTTAATATCTTGGTTTTCATACCAATATTGTAGAAAGTGATTTTCATTCAGCACCGCTTTATTACCCAAAGTGACAAATTGAGAAAAACCCATACCCGTAGCTTCACACCAATCAAAAATGGAGCTGGCGATAGCCCCAGATTGAGATATAAAACGCAAAGGCCCTAGGGTTTTAATCGATTGGGCAAAAGTGACATTAAGACCGACCGCATTATTAACAAAACCCAAACAATTAGGACCCAATAGATTAATTTGATTAGCAGTGGCAAATTGAGTAATTTCAGCTTCGATCTGTTTACCTTCCTCACCAATTTCTTTAAAACCGGCCGTA
>CAYXFC010000109.1:0-3621 GCA_964464155.1 uncultured Pseudomonadales bacterium | reverse complement strand
GCAGCTATTCATGCACCATTGCCAACAGTAGGAGGTTTTCTTAAATTGCCCGACTCCAAACAATTTTCGGCCTTTATCGAAAGATTAGAAGCTATTCGTTCTCAAGTTATCCGAGGTATCCAGCTTTTTTATGAATGGAAACAAGAGTTTAAGCGCAACAGTGATTATATGTGTTTGCGTGGAGTGGATCGCTTTGATTTTATAAATGGCCATATTATAACTTCCGACGGATTGTGTGTACCTGAAACAAATTTTCATGAAATGCTAGAAAATGTGGTTATTCCTTATTCGCATGCCGAAGGATACAAATTATCCATCGTTCATGATGATTATTTGGTAGGATCTTTGGCTCGGATTAATTTAAACCGGGATCAACTACACCCCAGAACGGTTAAAGATATTTCTCAATATCTAAAATTTTTCCCTTCAGATAATATTTATGACAATAATTTAGCTCAAGCTATTGAAATTCTGCATTGCGTTGATGATGCCATTGATATTCTCAAATCAATTAGGATAGTTAATGAAAAACCAGCAGTGGCTACTCGTAAAGCTGGTGTAGGCGTAGGCGTAGTCGAAGCTCCGAGAGGCATTCTTTATCATATGGCTAAAACTGACGAAAACGGTATTTTAATTGATTATGACGTTATCGTGCCAACTGCCCAAAATCAAATCAATATTGAAAATGACCTTAAAAAATTCTTCAATGAAAATTTATATAAAGAAGAAAAAGAATTAAAACTAGCTGCCGAACAGATCATCCGTGCCTATGATCCATGTATGAGTTGTGCTACCAATTTTCTAAAAATTGAATGGGATAGAAATAGCTAATAATAGTAATTTTAACCATAATTCAACATGTCGCTAAAAACCAAACCTTCTTCTGTTATTAATAATTTCCGACAACTTCTTTTGTATATATATTTTTTTATTGGTTTTTGGTATCTAATTTTGATATTAGTTTTTTTACTATTACCAAAAAGAGAAAAGGAAATCTTAATACAAAACCCTCAAACTGGTTTAGGGCTAGGGCAATGTCATTGGGTTAGGGGACCTTTCAATACAAATACGGGTGTTAAATGGGGATATTCATCATCAACTCCGTTTCAATTTGTGGCAGGGGAAGGCGATAGTTGGGCAGCTATTGAACCTGTAAAAGGAGAATTTCATTTTAATCAAATACATTCCGAGGTTAATAATGCTAAGTCTCGTGGTAAGAAAGTAATGTTGCAAATTCAAGTTGCTGATAAGCAAAATAAAGAACATAACGTACCAAAATGGGCAATTAACGAAGGAGTTGAAACCTATATTTCTTCTAGTTGTGGAGATTTATCTTACAGTCGTAACAAAAGTGATTGGGTATGGGATGATGGAACTAAAAATAGCGTTAAGCCAGTCTGGAACAATCCACAGTATGTGGATCAAAGTGAGGCAGTATTGTTAAAATCTGATGGTACAACTACTACCAATCCAAATGAAGCAAGTAAAGTTAGATTTTCTACTAAAATTGCTGCTGTGTGGGATCCTAGATTCCGCGATTATTATGGTAAAGCCTTAGTTGCATTAAGAAACGAGTTTCAAAATGACATTAGTAATGGGACTATAACAGCTATTGCTATGATGTCTGGAGGGGAATCTGAGGAATGTATATTGGGAGCTAAATGTGCTGCTTGGGATTCAAGTTGTAATCCAGATGTCTTAAACGCTAGTTGTCCAGCAGTATTGTCGCTTGCAAAATTTGTACAAGCTCAACACTATCCTAATTTAACAGTAGAGCAAGTAGCTAGTAACGTCATAGCCAAAAAAAGTAACTGTGTTTCATCTAATGTAATCCCAGACACAAAAGTTCAACTATGTACCGAAGCCAACCAAGCTAATTGTCCCACAGAGTATGGTTCATATTGTTTTGTTTTTGATGATTATTTTATACAAGCTGAAAAATCTTTAATTCAGCAATATGTAACTATATTTAATCCTACTCCAGTTGTGTGGCAACAAGGAAGTGGGCTTTCTGGTACAGGAAGAGTTAATAAAATTATTGAATCATGGATGAATACTAATTTTAAGGCAAATATTTGGATGAAGTTTAATGGTTGGGGACCAAGAGATATCAAAAGATGGAGTCGGAACTTTAGCCAATATAGTCAAATTGGAGCTCATGGATATGAACCTGATCATCCCAATAGTTTTTCCAAACTTAATTACTGGAAAGGCAAAGAAGAAGAAGGGAAATTAGCAATCATTAATGCTATCAAAAACGGAATTGTTGGAGATAAGAGTAGTTACCTTTGTATGCAAAGTGATTTTTTTGACGATCCTCCTGTTGATATCGGTAATGGTTTATTAAGTAACCAATATTACTTTAATCCCCAGGATCAGAGTTCTGATTGTGTCTCATCAGAAATCAATGTAGCTCAATACGGGGTTGGTTTTTGCCCTGGGTACTTAAATAACGTTATGCAAGCAAATGTACCAGTTATTCCAAATGAAACAGCCAGACCTACGATTACTACTGTTCCCACCAGTTCTCCTACTACTAGACCTACTGCTACACCAAGCCCAACAAGTACTGCTAATCCTACCAACACTCCAGTTCCTACTTCACCTCCTACCAATGTTCCTAATCCTACGGCTACAGTTGCTCCCACTGCAACCCCAGGGACAGGAGGTATTACCTTTAGCTGTACTGGAAATAGTTTTTCTAATGCTACCTTATGTAGCAATGATGATAATAATTTAACTATTAATACTCCCAAAGTCTTAGTAGCTAACTGCAGTCAGGATAGAAAGTGTGAGTATGTCTGTAACAGTGGTTATACCTTTAACAATGGAACCTGTACTTTAGCTACAACTACAACTTACAACTGTGTTGGAACTATTCCCTCACATTCTCAAGCTTGTCCTGGATATCATGATGGTTTGACTATGGATATGAGTGTTCTCTTACTTGATAGTTGCAGTGGTAATGTTACTTGTGTCTATACTTGTAATAGTGGTTATCATCGAGTCAATCAACAGTGTGTGGCAAATACCAATCCTACTTCCACCGCTATTCCCACTTCTACACCCACACCCACACCTACCTCTAACAATCAGAACCAAACTACCTATGCTTGTTACGATCGTTGCCAATATGATAGTCAATGTAGTAATTCTCTGCTTTGTAGATCGGTAGATGGAACTAACCGTTGTATCAATATTGAATGTCCCAAAGAATCTGACTGTAGTTGTAATCCAACTACTCCTCAACAGCCTGGATTACCTCAAGCTGGATATATGCCAGCAAGTTTAAGAATCATCTTACTATTATCAGTACTAGGACTAGTAGGTACAGCAGCTTTTACGTTTAAGAGGAAAAGATTGTAGAAAATATTAAGTAAATGTTTTTATTTTATTAACTACTAAGTTGATATCTATCTTTTTATTCATTGGCAAACCTATAATTGTAAATGTTTTTATTTTCCCTAATTTTTTTAAATATTTAAGCTGAAACCCCAAATCAAAATCATGAGCTGAAAAGCGGGGAGGGAGTTGGAATTTATCCAAATCGTTTTCAGTGATTAAGGTAACCTTAGTAATTCCCATAATAGTATCCATGATAAACACATTTTCTTTATCATC
>CAYXFC010000108.1:0-3641 GCA_964464155.1 uncultured Pseudomonadales bacterium | reverse complement strand
CATCAGGCCTATACAATTTGACCTAATGACACGGAAGCACTCCGCCATCAGGCCTATACAATTTGACCTAATGACACGGAAGCACTCCGCCATCAGGCCTTCCAATTTTATACCCAGCGACACAAGATCTTATATTATTAGGCTAAAATCGTGGAAATAAAAGTATAAAGAACTTGAATATTGTATCATAGCAATTGTTATTTACTAATGATTTTGCTACTCTTTACCTATGAAAATAAACCTTAAGATAATTTCTATATTAATTATCTGTATTCTTTTATCATCTTGTAGCTTACCTTTTTCACCTGATAAAAAAGCAGGCTTATCAATAACTGCATCTCCTAATGCAGGAATTTTTCTAAATGACAGTCATGTAGGTTCAACACCTTACTATAACGAAAAAATGAAAACTGGTGAATATGCGATTAAAATTGTTCCTGAAAGTGGTATTGGATTGCCATGGGAGTCAAAAATTACATTGCTCCCTGGTATCATGACTGTTATTTCTAGACAGCTTGGGCAAACTGAAGAATCTAGCAGCGGTTATTTTTTAACCTTACAGCCAGATGGAAACAAAGATAAAGCCAGTATCGAAGTGGTTACCGTACCAGATAAATCAGTAATTAATATTGATGGCGAATCAAGAGGTTTCTCGCCAATTGCTCTTGATAATATAACCTCAGGAGAGCATGTAATCCTAGTTACTGCCCCTGGATATATAGAACGAAGCATTAATGCCAACTTAAGAACAGGCCATGTTCTAAAGGCAAGTATTCAGTTAGCTCGTTCTGAAATTGCAACTAACTCAGCCCAAAATATCGAAACAACAACAGAGGCTAGTCCAAGTGATCAGGTTTTAGACGATAAAGCCACTACTACTCCAAAAGCTACAAGCAATCCAAAACCAAAAACAAACCTAAAACCTCCATATATAACGGTATTAGATACGCCTACAGGATATCTTAATGTTAGGCAAGAACCATCAACCTCTTCAAGTGAGAATATTATTGCCAAAATAAAACCAGGTGAATCTTATGTTTTCTTAGAAAAAAATAACTCTGGCTGGGATAAAATAGAAATTGCTGCCGGAGAAGAGGGTTGGGTATCAAGTAAATATGTAAAATTGACTGAGGAATAACTAAGATATCCCATAGATTACTGTAATCAGTAACAATCCCCAAATAACAATTATTAATAACAAAGGTTTATCTGTAAATATTACATCTTCTGGAGATTCTCCTTTATCTTGATCATAAATCAACTGCAGGTAACGTAATACTCCATAAATTACAAATGGGATAGTTAACATCAACAATTTTTGGTTAATAAAAGTTTTGGGTAAGTCTGCCATGAAAGAAAGGAATCTTCCATGTGTAATAAAAATAGGTTGTTGAAAAGTAAATAAGGCGTAAGTTAACCAAGTAGCAGTAGCAAACATAGCTGTATAAATATTAAGCATGTTTTCAGGATAGTGAGAAAGTACTTGTCTTTGAGCCTGGGGTGTTCGACTAGAAAGCAATGTCTTTTCGCTACACCTTTTACCAATAGCTAAAAAAAGTGAAAAAGAAATAATACAAAGTAATAACCAAGCGTTAATATGCCCGTTGATAGCCACTGCTCCAGCATAAACACGAATAATAAAACCTGTAGCAATGGTCATCACATCTAATATCGAAACATGTTTTAACTTTACCGTATAGGTAAAATGTACAAAAGCATATAGTAAGTTTAATAAGAAGAAAAAGAAAGAAATGTTAAGGGCCAAACTTAGGCTAAAAATAATTAATGCAATGGCAACAAACAAAGCAATTGGTAAGGGGAGTAAACCACTAGCTATAGGCCTATTTTTTTTCAGCGGATGCAGACGATCCATCGGAGCATCAATAATATCATTAAAAATATAAACAGCTGAAGTTGTAATACAAAAAATTAAGGTTGCGTAGGCTGTCTGCCAAAATTTATCAGCTATAAACAACCAGCCAGAAAATACTAAACAAGTAAATAAACTGACATTTTTTAGCCACTGTCTCGGCCTTGCTGAACGGACGATTGCCGAAAGTATTTTATCCATAAAAGAAATAAGGCAAAGACTATGAATAGTAAAATGATTGTATAGAATTTTTGTTGACTATTCAATTGAAGTGCAATAAAACCTAGTATTCCTGTTACTGACCAATAAAATATTGCAATTCTACGTTTCCCCCAACCAACCTTCAAAAGTGTATGATGTAGATGATTTGTGTCGCCCCATACAGGAGATTTACCTGATCTTATCCTCTTTAACATTACAAAAATTGCATCAATTAAAGGTATCCCTAAAACAATAAATAAAGTACCAACTTTTGTAGTAGTTAAAATCGCCAAAACTGCTAAAAAGTAGCCTGCCAAAGAACCTCCACCGTATCCAGGCATAATTTTTTGAGGAAAAAAATTCCAAGGTAAGAAACCAATATATGCTCCAGCGACAATAAGTGCCAGAACAGCGCTATTCCATTGAGTAATATCTGCTGAAAATTTTTGAGATAATAGGGAAATAACTATAGCAGCAATAGCGACCGTTCCTGGCAGTTGGCCATCTAAACCTTTTGACCAATTAACAAAATTTGTTATTCCAACTATCCAAAACAGTGCAAACAGATCAGCCAGTACCCAAATTGTATGCCATTTGGATCCAAAAAATATTGGTATTTGAGGTTGATTTAAGTATAAAAGACTATTGCTGGAGAATGGATTGGTTAAAAAAGGAATACCAATCCCCACTGCAATTACACAAAGAGTAGCTAATATTCCAGTTACTATACGTAAATACGGGTTGAGATTAAACAGATCGTCAAGAAAACCAATTAAAGTGAGAATTAAAGCTCCGATCATAATTCCTATTAAGTGTTTGTCTATAGGTAAAAATAAAATTGATGTAACAAGAATAGATATAAAAATAATAATTCCTCCACCGCGTGGAATCGGTTTAGTATGAATATTTTTGGGATGATTACTGGTTTTGGGGTCATCAAGCCAATGATTATGTTTATACCACCTGATGATTATGGGTGTAAAAATTAAACTAATTAACAAACTTATAATGAATGACAAATATAATGGTATTGACATGAATTAAGCAAGTAAAATCATTAATCTTATTATGGTGATTAATCCTATTAAGCCACAGACAGAATATGATGTAAGAATGATTATTGCCATTAACATATCACGTCTTAATAGTATACTAGCTAATCTTAAATTAATTAAAAATAACATAGTAATAATAGCTGGTAAGGAAATAAAATAACTCTTATTGATTAACTGAGTTTGTCCCCAGGGACGGCTAAAAAGTAATGGTATCATAGGAGGCATGAACTGATAAAATAAACCGTAGGATATCCATGATATACCCACTATAATTAAACTAATTTTGATTAAAATTATTGTGTTAGGGTTTTTTAACAGTGAGTTAAATTCATTTCTAGCAGATTGTAAAGATTCATTCAAAATAAAATTTTGTGTTTTAGCCATATGCTTAATTATATCAGACTTAAACTTTCAACCAAAAACATCATTATTCTTTTGATACTAATTGTCTACTGCTTTTTATCTATTAAGCTTTCTTTATATAAATCAATTTGGAGAGACGAGGCTTTTTCTAG
>CAYXFC010000107.1:0-3693 GCA_964464155.1 uncultured Pseudomonadales bacterium | reverse complement strand
TATTTGATGCAAGTTTCGGGAGAGTTATTGCAAAGTGTGTTTGCCAATGTAGTTAATTATTTTTGTTTCAAAATGAGCCGAGATGATGCCGAAGTGATTGCCCGAAATCTTAATTTTGAAATCGATGAGTATTTTCTAAAAAATAAAAATGATCCGCGGGAAATGTTGGAGTTGGGGACTAAATTGTTAACCGATCTTAACCCGCGGGAAGTAATTGTCAGGGTGATGGCTGACTCTCGTTACTGTTCACCGTTTAAAGCTAAGACAGTCACAGTAAGTTAAAAAATATTAATAATGTCATCCTGAAACCGATACGAAGTAATCGATATTCAGGATCTTGTGGATAACCCCAAAAGATGCTGAATCAAGTTCAGCATGACAGATCTAGGAGGCAATATGGAACAAGTATTTCAAGATATATACAAATTGATTTGGGAACAGATTTTCCCAAATTTTCCGCTGATGCCGGTTGAGCAGTTTAAAGCACTTTACACTAAAGATATTAGACTCCCTCAAAAAGTGGCTAGTAGTTTAAGTGGAATAGAATTATATTCCGGAGTCGAAGAATATGGGTATAAACAATTTATTACCGAGGAGGAAATTGCTCAGCGCAGTGAACTGGATAATTTTATGAAAACGGCTCAAAAACCAGCGTCACTTTCTGATCTATTAAATCAAATAAAAGACATTGCTATGTTCCGTGGTAGCCGGTCGCTTAACTCTGACACTATTGTCGAATCTGATGATATTTATTCCAGCAGTTTTATCTATAATTCAACCCATTTGCATTCCTGTCACCATATGTTGTTTTGTAATGGGAACAAAACTAGCGAATATCTGATGGCTAGTACTGAAAATGGAGAATCCAGTTTTGGGATTAGATTACGGGATTCTGGCAGCGTTTCCAATTGTTTTGATATGCATTGGTGTGGTAAAAGCAGTAATAGTTATTTCTGTGTCGACTGTTTTGATCTGCGTGATTGTATGTTTTGTTTTCATATTGTTTCCAAACAGTACTGCATTGGTAATATGCAGTTTGAAAAGGAAGAGTATGAAGTTTTGAAACAACAGCTTTTAACTGAGTACTTTGGGCAATTAAATCATCCCAATGCTATGGTGACAGTGAAGGATGTAGGATAAAATAATCCCATGTTGAAACTTACCAAAACAAATATTATTACTGGATTGGTATTGCTACTTCCTTTGCTTATTGTTTATTTACTAAATCTCAATAATTTAACTCCTCTACTCTCTTTTCTAAAAGAAAATCAAGTTTTTATAATCCCTTTGACCTTAATTATCAAGATTGCCGGCATGATTTATCCGCCAATAAATGGCTCAGTGTTGACTATTGCCATGATTCCGGTATTAGGTTGGAAATTAGCATACTTGCTTGATTTTTTGGGTAGTACCGTCGGAATTTATATCACCTATATTTTAGGTAATAAATATGGGGATAGAATTATTATCAAATTAGCAGGTCAAAACACGTTAGATAAAATTAAAAAAATTAGGCTAAAAAATCAAAATCAAATCGAAACAGCGATTATATTACGACTTGCGCCACTTGGCTTATCAGATGTAATTACGTGGGGAGCCAGTACCATTGGTTTTAGAATCAAAGCTTTTATAGTCGGTTCGGTGATTGCTCATGTCGTAGGTAATCTGCCCTTCTTTTTTCTAATATCACAATCTATCAATATAAAGTCATGGCTGTTTTTCACCCCTCTTTTTGGTATAGCTGTATTTTTCATTTGGAAAAATAAGGCGAAATATTTTGATTCATGCGATTATTAACTGTAGATTCCGAATAAGTCTAAGGCCTTTACCGGAATGACAAAGATAATATTCGTATTAAATTGCGATCATATTATTTGTGTCATTATTCTCGATAATTTGAATGCCTAGTTTTTTAGCTTCAGCGATCAAATATTCTTGTACAAGCCTAGCAGCTTTAAATTCATCTCCTTTGAAATCAAGTAATTTTTCACGGTGGTGATAAAATTGGCGACGGTGTTGGGATTTGTCTGTTGCGACTAGTAAAGAACGAAAACTTTCGTTCCTTACAATATTGGGATCTAAAAATGCGGCTTCAAAAATAAAATTGTCTTTGTCTTGTAAATATTGGCTAATAAAATCTATATATGCTTGACGTACGGCCAGCAAGCCCTTGATGGCATTATTTTCGTTCAATTTTCCAAATTCCTGCCAAGCTTGACAGGTGCCAAGATATAAAAATGGATTTTGAGATTTGGGAATATTTTGACGCGCTAATTTTTTAAGTTTATCACCTTCGATAACAAGAAGGTTATATTGCTTTCCAAGCTTTCTGGAAATATAGGTTTTGCCGGTTCCTGGGACACCGTAAAGAAAGATTTTAGGCATAATAATATTATAATTCAATCTGATCTTCGCTATTTTTATCAAATTCCCAACGCATTGGATTGTTTTGGATATATTCCCTGATTTTGTTACAGGAAATTTCATTACGGATAATGTGATCGTAGAAGGAACGTTGCCATCGAAATTCTATTTGTGGTTTGGTTTCATTAATTCTTCTGGACGAAAATGTTTTAAAACCTCTAATTATTTCTGACAAAGAATGTTGTGTTCTTATCGTAGGGACAGGTTTCAAACCTGTCCCTACGGGTACAGGGGAAATATTATTAATAATTACAATCCCATGAAAATGATTAGGCATAATAATCCATGTGTCAAATTCACAATTATGATAATGGTTTGGTAAATCTAACCAACATTGTTTAACGATTTTCCCATATTTATTTAATTTCATTTCTCCTTTATCAATCTCCCCAAACCACTTTGTTTTATCTTTGGTACAAATAGTCACAAAATACCACCAAGGTTTCGAATAATTGTAATTTGGCAAACGATTGGGTTTACGATGGGGAATCATGAAAAGATAACAACTAAATTAGCTTCCGGTAATTTCTTTTCCCGGCTCTAATAATTTGATTCGGTTGAGGAACAATTAGTTTATTTGGATCGGAAATTGCTTGATTATCAATCTCAACCGCTCCCTGTTCTATCAATCTTCGACCATGTGATTTAGATGGAGCAAGCCCGGTTTCAACCAGCAAAGTAACGATATCAGGTTCAGTTTGAGATAATTTAGAAATTTCAAAAGTCGCTATTTCTTCTGGCACTGCCCTGCTTTGCACCGTTTTCTCGAAATAATCTTTGGCAAAATCAGCTTTTTCTTCACCCTGAACCATCTTAACTATTTCCCAAGCTAATTCTTTTTTAGTTTCCATGGGGTTGTTTTGGATTTGTTGCTCTATGTCGGTTAATGTAGAAGTAGGAACTAAAGTAATCAACTTAAAGCATGGCATGATAGCTTCATCAGGCAAGCTCATAATCTGGCCAAATAATTGCTCTGGCGGATTGGCTATATCAATGGCATTACCTGCGGTTTTACCAATTTTAACTCCATTAGCATCAGCTAAAATTGGTGTAGTCACAGCCAGTTTATCTTTGCCACTCACTGATTTGATCACATGTCTGCCTACAGACATATTAAATAATTGATCAAAACCGCCCATTTCAATATCTACATCCATAGCCAGCGCATCTTTGGTCACCAAAACCGGATACAAAAACTCGTGTAAACTAATGGGCTTATTCTCTTTTAACCGTCTTTGGAACATTTCCCGCTCAATCATTTGCTGAACG
>CAYXFC010000106.1:0-3732 GCA_964464155.1 uncultured Pseudomonadales bacterium | reverse complement strand
CATTCCCCGCTATTTTTTTAGCTTCTGGATATTTATTAATGATATCTAATATTTTATTGCTTAAAATGCTTACATTTCTTGCATCCACTAAGTACCCAGTTTGGTTTTCTATAATAAAATCTTTAGTTCCTCCATGGAGCGGTGCAATTAATGGCGTTTTACAATAAGCAGCCTCTAAAGCAACATTTGAAAATGCAGCAAAAATAAAAGGGTCAACTAATAAATCACAGCTTTTTATATAACTAATCACCTCGCGATGAGATTTTTCACCCAATATATAAATATTTTTATTTAACAAGTCACCGCATTTTTCAACTAATTCCTGTAATAATTTTTCAGAACCCTTGCCAATGATAACTAATTCGGTATTTTTATTTAACTTATATACTTTTTTATATGCTTGCAATAGATAAAAAATGCCTTTTCTTTTTGCTATTCTACCCACAAATAGTATTTGAAATCTATTCTTATTTTCCCTTTTGACTGGTTTTTGTTCCTCAATTAAATCGTTTTCCACTCCGTTGGGTAAATATTTTGCCTGGGGAAATTTACTTTTGAAATACTTATAATTATCTTTTCCTAAGCAAAATATTAATTCAGCGTTTTCACCTAAACGAAGCGGGTTAAAAAACTTAGGGATTATAGTATAAGCCGCAAATCCAACCAATCTATGCCAAACTGATGGTTTTGCCATTTGCCAAGACTCTTCTTCATTTTTGTGACTTCTATCAAATTGCCAATCTTTTGATAAAATTATTTCCCTCACTTCTTTTGATTTTGGAGTGATAAGTCTAGTTGCTAATTTTGCTCCAAATTTATATTTTGAGAATAATGTAGGGACTTCATCAATAATGTATATCCAATCGAATTTATTTCTTAATCTAATAATAAATGTATACAAAAAACAAAGCAGTGATTCCGCCGGAGAAAAACCATGACTTTTCCATGCATGACAAGAATATAAAATTATCCCAATTTTTGCTAAACTTATATTAGTATGGTATCTAAGGTCGGAACTAACCGTAACTACAATTATCTTGTTTCCCAATAAAGATAGGTTTTTTGCATTATTCCAAATTTCTGTTTGTAATCCATTTTTAGGATCATCTGTAAAAAAATGCACGGGTAATAAAATTATCATAATTGCTTATATAAATTTATATATTCTTGAATAAACAGATCAGAAGAAAAATTAGTAATATATTTTTGGGCATTTTTTACTAGCTTATTTCTTATTTCTGAATGATCTATCATTTTATTAATTTTAGTTTCGGTATCTTTGACATTATTTTCTTGAGCCAAATAACCCGTAATTCCATCCACAACTATTTCTGAAATAGCTCCGGAGTCAGAGGCAATAATTGGCAGACCAGCTGCCATGGCTTCAACAAATATTAAACCAAAGCCTTCAAAGTCATTATTTATCTCCACTGGGGTTAATATAAAAATATCCGCATTGTCATATTCTTTTTCTAATTCTTTGTCAGAAATTTGATACTTTATTGTTAAGTTATTATATTGAAAATGATCAGCAATCTCTCTTAGTTTCTCTTCATAATTTATATTCTTTTTCCCAGATACTATAGTATATTTTATATTATGTTTTTTATTTAACTTACAAATAGCTCTTAAACTAATTTCAAAACCTTTAGATTTATCCAAGGCACCAACTGACAAGAAATTAAATGTAGATGATTTGAACTTTTTTGGATATCTTAAATTGTAATTAATGCCATTATATATAACCTTAATATTATTTAACTTAAGCTGTTCCAAAATTCTTTTTTTAGTATAGTTACTAATACTTACTACTATATTTGCTTTTTTATATCCTCGTGAAAATATATGTCTAGATATTATATTTGAATTTAATGGTTTAACTGCCCATGTACCATGAGTAGTTACAATATAAGGTTTATTATATCCAAAAACTGTTGTAGCTAAATGTGATTCGGTTAAGAAATGTATTGCGTCTGTTTTTTGGGAATATTCTCTAATTTTGCGATAGTCCTGATAAAGCCTTATGGGATTTATTAATGGTGAAGTTGGTATATTTTTTAACACTGGAAAAACAATATCTACCAAGTCTTTTGGTATCGTGTCTGTCTCACTATCTAAAATTAAAACTCTTAATTTAAAACCTTTCTTAACTAACCCCCTAATGAGAGTAATCGCATATCTTCCGTAACCTCTTTGATAATTAAGTGTCTGAGCTACAAGACAAAGTATCATATAAAATGAGCAATATTTTCTGCTCTTTTTTCCCAAGTAAATTTACTAACATCAAAATGTGTTTTTTTAACGAATCGTTCAATATTGTTAATTTTATAAATTAAATCTTGTGAATTATCGGGTTCATAAAAAATGACATCATCGCTACTTACTAAGTTTTCTATTCCAGGAACTTTCGATACTATAACTGGCTTGCCAGTAGCTAAATACTCCCATAACTTCATTGGCGATGTATAAGTCGAATAAATTATAGTTTTCTTATCATTTGGTATAACCAAAATATCAGCACAATATAAATGGTCAGCTATTTGACTGTAGGGAATATATCCTGTAAAAATTATGTTAGGATATTGATTATAATATTTGTATAATTTTTCATTTTTATTATAATCACCGATGATTATAAAAATTTCTTGTTCCATTTTCCTGGCTACACCAAGTAGAAACTCAACCCCTTTCCCCTTTTGAAAACTTCCAGAATACAAAATTATTTTTTTGTTTTGAGGGTAGTTGTATTTTATCCTTAGTTTATTTCTATCTTTTCTAATAAAAAACTGCTTATCAACTCCGCTTGCAGCTAATAATATTTTATTCTGGTCAATCCCAATTTTAATTAACTCTTCTTTCAAATTTTTATTGATTACAACATAACCTTTGATAAACTTATCTAAAAATTTATAATATTTATGAAAGTATTTATTTGCCGGAAAATTATGCATTTCAACATATATTTTTTTATTTAAAAATATAATAAACATAGTTAAATTAATATCTCTTGTATAAACAATTTCCGTTTTTACCTTCCAGATATAGATACTTACTGCAAAATAGAAAGAAAGTAACATAATCCAGTAATTTAGAATGTGAAAAATCCTAGAAAGATATCTATTGTATCTAGAGAGATCTATGCAGAATAATGATTTTATCAAAAACGTTTCTTTGATATTATATAATTCGTTTGCATCTATTCCTTTCATTAATAAATTCTGTTTAATTTGAGGTACTATTAATTGTAAATTGTAGTGTCTATTAAATGCTTCACACATCTTTGCAATAGCAATTCCATGAGCTTTTTCTGTTGGATAACGAATGGGGGCAATATAGAGCATTATTCTTTTTTTTAACATATAGGATGATAATCATTTGTCTAAATAATTTATTATCTATAAATGTGTATAAACGCTAGTAAACGGCTATTAATTTTTCTACAAAAAATGGTAAGTCCATATTATTAAATTTGGATAATATTATCTGTTTGTTCACTTCCCTTAATTTCGGATATTTTGTGTATTTGCTTATTAATTCACCTAATTTTTGACTATCATGAGGATTAAATACAATATCTGCGTTAAAGTCAAATAATTCTCCAAAACCATTTTCAGATAATAAAACCGAGACATTCGAAAAGGCAGCTTCTACTGCTGCCTTATCAATTGATGTTTGAAATGAAGGGTGTACATATAGATCCAATTTCTGATAAAACTGAATATTATTAGCATA
>CAYXFC010000105.1:0-3774 GCA_964464155.1 uncultured Pseudomonadales bacterium | reverse complement strand
TTTAATTAACTACAGAAAAATAAAAAAACAGGCGAAAAAGCTGATCAAGTATCGCGTCGGTTTACGCTCACAAAAAGATGATAAAAACAAAACAAGATTTAGAGATCGTTTCAGAAAAGATTTTGCGAAAGCATTTTTGGAGACAAGCAACGGTCGCGAGATTGCAAAACTACTCAATAACTTGAAGGATTATAGTGACAACGCAATTAGATATTTTAGATTAACGAGATACCTACATATTCGTGGCAACGGATTTCATATTGATGTAGAGCTACGGAGATCTATTGAGATTGGTAAGCTTCTTTCAGTAGATAATGCTGCTCCTATAGAGTTTAAGGACGAAGATAAATATATTAAATACCTTGCCAATCTTAGACAACCTATTCTGCCGTGGGAAACCAAGCACGAACTAGAAAAAATCGCCAAAAATCTCAATCGTGATATACAGAAATATGTTGCGGACTTGAAATCAAAGGCGGTAAAAATGCCTACCTTAGCTATCAAAGAAGTAGATGTACTGAACGGAGATCAATTGAAGCAATATATTGAAGATTTGCGCAGACACAGACGGAAATTACAGGAACTTGAAACTCACTTTGAATCCCAAGATGTTGCCAAAATTCAGAAATATATTAATGCACTGAAAAACATTCACCAGTCAGAAAACAGGGCTAGTATCGAATTAGAAAAACTTGCAACACTTGCACTTAATGCTATTAATGATTCTCTAGAAATAAAACCAAATTATCCTGTTGGTGATGATAATGAACCAACGTTTACTGCACCAGCCAACAAATCAGATATAGAATGTTTTTACGAAAAATTTAATTCCGTGTGTGAAGTTACCATGTTAACAAATCGCTCACAGTGGTACAACGAAGGTCAGCCAGTTATGCGGCATATCCGCGATTTTGAGAACGCATATAGTGATAAAGCAGTTTATGGTTTGTTTATTGCACCCAGATTACATCCAGACACCATAGAGACATTTTGGATGGCAATAAAATACGGATACAAGGGAACAACACAAAGAATTATTCCTCTTTCCATCTCACAATTTATCAGGTTAATCGAAATTCTCCTACAGGTTAAAAAGCAAGATATACGACTTACCCATGATGAACTTTTGAAGCTATACGAAAACATTCTTGGCTTAACAAACCACGTTTCTAACTCCGAACAATGGATTGAGCAGATACCGGAAGCAATTACAAAATGGCAAAAGGCCGTTTTGGCAAGGCATTAACTATGAAAATTAATACTATTTACACTGGCGATTGCATAAAATTTTTGCATAAAGAAATTGACGAGAAGTCAATTGACTTGGTCTTTGCTGATCCGCCTTACAACCTTTCTGGGAATGGTCTCAAATGGCAAGGCAATAAAACTGGTGGCGATTGGTATATGGTAAATGAAAAATGGGACAAAATGACTGCGCCAGAATATGTGCAATTTACCCGAAAATGGATTGGAGCGTGCCACAAGGTATTAAAGGATAACGGATCAATTTATATTTCTTGCACTTATCACAATCTTGCTGAAGAAATAATTAGCCTTAAGCAATTGGGTTTCAAAATTAACAACGTTATCGTTTGGCAAAAGACAAACGCTATGCCAAATATGACAAAAAGGGTTTTTACTCACTCTATAGAATTTGTTATTTGGGCTGTAAAAGGTAAAAAATGGATTTTCAATTACAAGGAACTTAAAAAGATTAATCCCGAGACACAAAAAAATGGTGCATTTAAACAAATGCGAGATGTGTGGACAATGCCTTTGGTACAAGGTAAAGAAAGATTACATGGTAATGATGGGCGAGCTTTTCATCCAACCCAAAAACCAGAAGAGATGCTTAAAAGGATTATTATTGCTTCTTCGAATGAAGGGGATTTAATCTTAGACCCTTTTTTGGGTAGTGGGACAACAGCGGTTGTAGCAAAAAGACTCAATAGACAATGGATTGGAATTGAAAAAAGAAAGAAATATGTTGAAATGGCTTTAAAAAGAATATCGAATATAAAAAAACAAGAAGTAACCCCTGTTACTGACTATTTCTTGTGATGGGCTACGTCAACAAGACTCCAGTAAGGTAAATGATCTGGATTTGGTGGTACAGTTTCTCTCCTAATAAGGGTTTATTATGTTTCTTCATCGGATCTTCGGTATTGACCAAAGGATAGAACCTTTTCGTCAGTTTATATTCTGACTTTAAGCATATTTTTCTCACATCCTTTCTGAAATAATTCGTCAAGATAATAAAACTCCCAGTTGGCCTTATTAACTAACAGAACAAGTAAAACTAAAGCTTGACTTTAAAACTAAAAGTATTAATATAAGAACTATATGGACTACAATTTCAGTAAATTCGAAAGTACACATGGACGCTATGAGTCTAGAATAACAATTACTTCCAGTAACTCGATAGGTTTCCCGACGAGGTTTTATAAGGAAAACAAGATAGAAAACTATAAGTACGTCATTTTATATTTTGACGTAGAGAGAAAAGCGATCGGAGTCCAATTTTCTAACAACGATAGCGAACCTCATAAATTTACTATTATTAAAAGTAAAGATGGCTATGGTGGGAGTGTTGTGGTGACCAGCTTTTTTAAAAAACATGAAATAGATACAAAAATCAATAAGGGGAAGTATGACTGGAAAAAGATCGAAACTCCATTTGGTGAATTGTTCGTCTTTGAGCTTAGAAAAGAGCAAACATGAATCAGCTTCTGCCCATATTAAATTTTTTTTTAAAGTTAGACTTGAAAAAAAGCTTAATTTATACGGTTATATTCCTAACTTATCTTTTGGGGAAATCTTATCTCAACAATGAATCGATGCAAAATGCAAACAGTCAACTTAGATCAGATTACGACGGTTTAAAAATTGAAAATAAAGACTTAAGATCAAAATTGGGTGTGTTGGGATTAAACACAGAAGAATATACAGGGCAACAGAAAAATATAGAAGACTTTAATAGAGATTGGGACATATCTAATTTTTACCTAAAGAGTGGAGACACTTTTTGTCCAAAACATAAAGGCGATAATAAATATCAACGCATGTTTTACAAATATGATACACCTTTAACGGCAACTGATTTTAGCCTGAAATTTAAGATGGTAGATGAAGATAATAAAATAACTAACTATACCCAAAGAATACTAAGCGGTCTAAGTTTTGAAGATGAAATATTATCAGAGTTCGATATTCCAACAAGAGATAGTCAAGTAGTTAATTTTCGTGTTGCTTCAGGAAATGGTGGGCTTATTACAGGTGGTCCAGGAAAATCAATTAGCTCTACAATTAAAGACAAAAGTATTATTAATCTAAAATTTAGGACCCAATTTAAATCAACCCAAGAAATTACGCAATTCATTGATTTAGATTATCTTTCTTCAATCGATGATTATGGCAATGAAAAGAAAACTATTAATTACGACTCAAAAATTAATGATCCAAAACCAGAGACTGCAAAAGCAAATATTTTTATTGGTAGCTATATGTGGGGTTGTATTAAAATAATTGAGTGGAAAACAAACTAGTTACATAAAAGCTTTAGTCTACAAAACACGAGACAGATTAGACAGAGTGGTTTTATTAGTTCAAACTAATTAAGATAACCTTAGACTTATGCTTACAATCATCAAATGTAAATACTACGGGAAGGAATTGGAGATCTCTGATTAAATATGAACAAACTCTACCTAGACATTGAGACTTTGCCGGCGGCGGATGAAATGAGGGAAATCCTCGTAAAATTATTTTACAAAG
>CAYXFC010000104.1:0-3818 GCA_964464155.1 uncultured Pseudomonadales bacterium | reverse complement strand
CCGCCTGCGGAAGCGACCCTTTCGGATTGGACGATTTCAAGTTTTTCTTTGGCGGTAAATTCTTTTTAACTATAAAACAACATTACCAAACAATCTGATTCCAATTCGTTTGCTGAATTGCTATCTTCGCTTTGTTTATTATCGTATTTTTTTCTGCAACCGTCAAAAGATCGGAAAGAATATTTGCTGAATTAGCAGGATCAACAATTCTTGCAGACAACGGATTACCTTGAGTCTTTGCCAATTCATTGAAAGCATGCCAAACATTATCTCCAAGACTGTTTATATCTTTTGATCTATTCAATAAAATATTATTCACAAGCAAATATTCCAAATAGATTGAAGGAAAATCTATCTGATGCAATTCTCTCCAAATTTTCAAAACTTTTATTTCGTTAGTCCTACCAGACTGTGAAATATCCGTAATATGTTTTTGAATATTTGTTTGTGTCCATGAGCCAGATTTTGAAAGATACAGATTATGATAATTGGTATTTCCGTTTTGTTTTCTGGCTGGAGTAATATCTACCTCTAAACCACTCAAATTTATTCGCACAGAAACATTTTGTTTCCGAACAGATGAATAAGTGTTATTGAGTTTTGTGAACAAAGAATCGTAACAACCTTTTAGACCGCCGTTGTTATCGTTACAACCGCTTGTTAGAGAAACCAGATAGTCCACGTCAGAAGCGAGAGAAATTGCTGTTCCTTTTGCTCGCGATCCTGAATCTAAAATATTTACATAGCAAGATGAAGCCCATGTTTGCAATGTGCTTTTGAGTTGCGAAAGTAAACCTGAATAGTTGGTTAAGTCCCGCGCACTATATTTTTGTAATATCTGATACAAATACATATCAATTTCTGTCATAGCTAGTTGTAATTAGTGAAGTCAAAATATCATTCAAAAGGCGACCCCTAAAATTCACAACAACAGTATTAGCGCGATTCGCAATGTCGTTCATTTTTTCTTGAGGAATACTCGCTGGTTTTGCATAAATCACTATTGCCGTTTGATGATTCTTTCTTGCAGAAAAAATCTGCTCTATTTTGTCTCCAAATGTTTCCCAATCGACCAAAAAAATAGTCTCGTCCTTTGCCTTGTCGATATTATCTGAACTTATATGTATGATATTTTTCTTTTTGAAAATATTTGAATCAATAAGGGAATTTTTCAAACTTTCAAATATTTCTACACTTCCAAAAATAGCTACCCTTCTTTGCCAAAGGGCAATCCCCAAACGAAAAATAATCGGAGTAATCCCAAAAGCCCAACAAGCCAATCTATAAATAAAAGCAAAAAACGCTATGGTTACTGTTATTCCGCCAACTATAATAAATAGTGGGTGGTTATAGAAATTTGTAATTTGATTAAAAAAGTTTTCCATAAATTATTTTTTTACTCGTCCTCTTCGTCCTCATCTTGGTAGTTAAATTCTACTTTGCTTTGTAAGATAATTTCATCAAGAATGTTTTTGAGATAGCCCTGCTTTTCAGCTTCTATAAAACATTTATGAAGTCGGGGGATATTTATAATTTCCTCAATACACTGCATATATCGGTCAACGACCGCTTTTACTGAATAAATGCGAAGTGCATTATCTTTTATACCATCAAGTAAATTATTTTCGGCATCTTGCGATTTGACAACAAAGGTTATGGGGTATCTGTGAATTTTATCTATATCAAGAAAATATTTTTTAACATCCAAGGTTTCGGTAACTTGGAAAAACCGCCCGAGCGGCTTCATTACAAAATCAATACCGCCATCATTAGCATTTGTTCTTCCAGTTTTATAAAGAGTTAAATTTTCTTCTTGAAGTTTATCAATCTCAAAACCCCAGTAAATTTTCTGATCGTGATAATAATATTTCAAAATAGAATAACTAACAATTTCAAAGAGCCTCGCGTCCACATTTGGAGCTAATAAGCTAAGGATGAAATTCTCAACCTCTTTAGGATTTTTGTTTTGGATTTCTTGTAATTCTAGACATGCTTGAACAAATTGCTCAAAAGCATTTTTCTTTGTTTTTGCATATTCATTGATAATTTCAATTAACGCATTTGCAATATTGTAAGTTTTTCCAGAAACTTCGATTTTGATTAAATTGTTGTTAATCCAATATCTGTTTGTTTCAAGATTTCTCAAAATCGGTGTGTATTCAGTGTTTGGAAAAAATTTTTGAAATTCAGAATTTAATCGATTATTTAACGCATGATTTTGTAGTTTTGCACCAAATGGAAGCTCTCTTTGTCTTTTAAATAATTTCGTAAATTCAACTCCTTCGTATTTTGAGTAATCACCTTTTTTGTCAAAACCTTTTTCTATATAATCCTCAACTATCACATAGATTGCATACAAATTGGCAAAACTACCGCGAGCTTTTGCACCCTTGTTTGCGGACTTAGTTTTAAGATTTATGTATTGCAAAAGCTGGCTTTTTTCAAAAATGTCAGAACTAGCATTGGCAAAATGCTTTTTTAATATTTTATTTATTGATGCGGTAAATTGATGTTCCATAATTTAATGACTAAATAAAGATAATTTTTCTTGTTCTTCGCATGTCTGCCTCTCAAAACTTCTTGGCTCTTTTGTTAATTTCACGCCGTTATACTCTTTTTGAATTTCCAATCGTCTTAGGCCAATCTTTACATAATCCTCTTGTAATTCTATGCCTATTGATCGTCTGCCTAACTGTTTTGCCACAAAAGATGTTGTGAATGTCCCTGAAAATGGATCAAGAATAAGGTCGTTTTTGTTTGAACTTGCCTTTATTATTCTTTCCAACAGAGCTACGGGTTTTTGTGTTGGGTGTTCTTCGTATTCATCCATGCGATACCTAACTCTTGAAAACTCCCAAACATTGCCAGGAACTTTTTCAGAATTATAAACTTGAGGCGGATTTTTTCTATAATCAATGAGCCTTCTTTTTGCTCCAGTTTTAGCTTCGACCAAAATATTTTTCGCATTGAAAGTATAATCATCTTCATCTTTTACACAAAATAAGATTGGTTCGTATAATGAGCCATAATATTTTTTAGCTTGAACGCCAGAGCTATCATAATACCAAGCTATTCTTGAAAGGATATTTATTTTATCTCTCAAATAAATATCAAAAAACGGCATGAATTGGGTAGATGTCATTACATAAAAACTGCCGTTAGCTTTTAGTTTTTTTACGCACAGATCAAGCCATTTATAACACCAGTTTAAATAATCTTCGTCTTTATTCCATTTATCTTTATAACCGTTAAAATTTTTTCCTATGTTATAGGGAGGATCAGCAAAAATCAAATCAATAGAATTGTCCTCGATTGTATTTAGGGCAAGAATAGCATCACCCATTATTATCGTATGGTCTCCGTTGCCTAAATATTTTAGATCAGATGTTTTCATAATTTCATTTCATTAAACCATCAACGCCGATACCCAAACCTGCGGCAATTTTCATAACAGTTTGAATAGAGGGTTTGGTGATGACATTTGTCTCTATTTTGGTCAGTGTTGTATAGGGAAGGTCGGATTTTCTCGCCAATTCGTCCTGTGTTAATCCTTGCTTATTTCTAAGCTTTTTTATCTTATCCCCAATTGTTTCGTTATTGTTTTGACTTTTCATAGTTTCCTTAGTATGATAGTATTAGTATGGGTGCTTGTCTAACCCTTCATAAATATGATAACAAATAAAATGAAAATAGTCCAATTAAAAATGAGGGAAGCCCGCTTTTGGCCCAAAATGAAGTTCGAGCCGATATTTTTTCAGGTTCTTTGGCAGTTTTTCAATCCGAAAGGGTCGCTTCCGCAGGCGGGCGGAAGGGGGGTT
>CAYXFC010000103.1:2296-3838 GCA_964464155.1 uncultured Pseudomonadales bacterium | reverse complement strand
AAACTCAGTCATTTGTTCATAATTTTGTTGGTAATAATCGCTACAGGTTTTTAGTTGATTTTCATCTAAAAGTTGAAGTGTAGAATTAATCATAGACTGGCAAGCAGTTTGATAATCTTTAGATTGAATTTGCTTATAAAAAGTTTGCACAGCTGATATGGGAGAATCTACAGTACAAGACGCTAGAAATAGTATAGAAAGAATAAAAATAGTTAGTTTTTTCATATGAATAAATTATAGCAAACATTTCTGCTTGACGCCGTAAGATCTTATAGTTATATTATGGGTAAGAAAATACTGCCCATAATGTTAACAATACCAACTGAATAGTCTCTTGGAGGGGACAAATTATGAAACAATGGATGATTATAGGTATTATAGCTCTAGTTTTGATTGGAGCTTACGTTTGGAATCGTAATAAGAATGTACAACCCATTGGAGAACAGGTTCCACCGGTTGAAGAAATTATCACCCAAGAAGATGGGACAGTTGTAAAAAGAGTGGGTGATATGACAGAAGAATTATCCCAAACAGAGATGCAAGCTAAAAAGCAAGAAACTGACGACAAGACTAAAGATGTAGAAGCAGTTATCTTAAATCCTGAACTAGGTCTAAAAGGTAGTGGTAGTTCTAAGTCGGTTTTTACAGATGGGACATATTATCAAAAGATAACTGTTAATAATCTTTCAGCTTTGGAAAAAGGTTATTATTATCAAGCTTGGTTACAAAAGTCGGATGGCAGTACTATCTCAATTGGTAGAGTTGAAATGACCACGGCAAATTCTGGACAGCTTTATTATCAGGCAAAAGAAGATCGAATTGGAGCTAAAGTAATTATCAGCAAACAAATGGAGGGACAAAAAGAAATGGGAGAAATAATCCTAAAATAATAAATTTGTTACGCATAAAAATTAAAAGAGGATTGGGCTTTACCAGTCCTCTTTTTTTGTTACACTTAAGAAGTTTAATAAATTAAAAAATTTTATGATTCAAAATATTGCTGTTTTTGGTGGGGCTGAGGTAAAAGAGGAAGATCAACTTTATCACGAAGTATTTGAGTTTAGCAAACTGCTAGCTGCTAACGGCCATATTATTGTCAATGGCGGCGGTCCGGGAGTGATGTTAGCTTCTACTCAAGGAGCAGAATCGGTAAATGGGAAAACCATTTCAGTTACTTTTGATCCTACTGATGCACCTGGATTTGAAGGTAGATATGTCCAAAATAAAACCGATAAAGAAATTAAAACTGAAAATTATATTGCCAGAATGTTTACTCTTATGGAAAATGCTGATTGCTATGTAATTACCAATGGAGGGACAGGGACATTATCGGAGCTGGGGACAGCCTGGTGCATGGCTAGATTATATTACGGGAATCATAAGCCGTTTATTTTGTATGGGGAATTTTGGCCTGAAATAATTAGTGTGATTGATAAAAATATGTTGATGCGTTCTCATGATCATCAGGTTTTTAAGTATGCCAGTACACCAGAAGAAGTATTAAAGGCTGTTAATGAATTTAATGAAGAACTAAAATAGAAT
>CAYXFC010000103.1:0-2196 GCA_964464155.1 uncultured Pseudomonadales bacterium | reverse complement strand
TCCATCGCTTGCAATAAAATCAAAGGAATTAGATCTGCCATCGGTTTTAACCACACTCAAGTGCAGTCTTTTACCTCTCATGACCATGTCAATGTTTTGGCCATTGCAGCTGATTACACGACTAAGTTTAAATGCTTTCAATTGGTGAAAAGTTTTCTCAAAACTAAGTTTAACCAAGAGGAGAAATACATCAAACGATTACAAAAGATTGAGTCTTAATATGGATATTTATGTGTTTTATGTCAGACATTACTTTTGGCAAAACATAGTAAAGTAGATTTGAATAAAGCCATAAACAGAAAATAGTTAGCTTGGTTAAAAAAATAATTTCAATTCTTCTTCTTCCTTGTCAAGTCTGCTACTATTAATTTACTAGTTATTTATTTTGCTAAATTTATTCTGCCCTTTGTATGATGGTGCGATGGTAAATCGAAAGATTGCCACTCCCGACAAGTCGGGATCGCAATGACATACAATTTATTTATGAAAAAAATTGGAATTAACGGCTTTGGCCGAATTGGAAGATTAGCGCTGCGAATTATATTAGAAAAATATCCTGATCAGTTGGAGGTTCCTATAGTCAATACTTCTGGCAAAATGGACGCAGCCGGTTGGGCGCATTTGTTTGAATTTGATACGGCTTATCACCGTTTTGCTGGAGCAGTAGGAGCTGATGGAGAAGACATGGTTGTGGATGGTAAACATATTAAAATTACTGGGATTAGGGAACCTGAAGATATTCCTTGGGATCAATATGGAGTGGAAGCAGTAATTGAATCAACTGGTGCTTTTGTCAAAGCTGAAGATATGAGCAAACACTTACGCGGAACTGTTAAACAGGTTATGTTATCAGCTCCAGCCAAAGGTGAAGGTGTGGCAACTGTAGTTTTGGGTATTAATGATAAAGATAAAGAAGGTAAACAGTTACTTTCCAACGCCTCCTGTACTACTAATTGTGTAAGTCCGGTCACTAAGGTCATTTTGGATAAATTTGGTATCAGTAAAGCTGCCATGACTACTATTCATGCATACACTTCTGATCAATCTTTACATGATGGATCACACAAAGATTTGCGCCGTGCTAGAGCTGCAGCAGTAAACGTAGTACCTACTTCTACTGGGGCTGCTAAAGCAACTACAGAAGTTATTCCCCAGCTTAAAGGCTTGTTTGATGGGATTGCAGTAAGGGTTCCAGTTATTACTGGTTCATTAACAGATTTTACTTTTATTACTGCTCGAGCCACTACTGTAGAAGAAGTTAATCAGGTTTTAGAAGAGGCAGCAGCAGATGAATATTTTGGCAAATATCTGTGGGTGACCAAAAAACCAATTGTCTCTTCAGACGTGATTGGTTGTGAAGCCTCAGCTTTGGTTGATCTCTCGTTAACTCAAGTTATCGGTGGTGATTTAGTCAAAGTTTATGCCTGGTATGATAATGAATGGGGATATACCAGCCGATTAGTGGAACAGTTATTATAGTCTTTTTCTTGTCATTGCGAGACATGACGTAAAGACGTCAGGTTGTGGCAATCTAAATTGTAATTCAGACTTTACCGTCTAATTGTCTTTCAAAAGATTCCCACGCTTCCTGATGATTACATCATGGCGCTCGGAATGACAGGCATTGAATCATGTTTACCTTAGTCTTACTTCGTCATGGTCAATCTCGATGGAATTTGGAAAACCGCTTCACTGGTTGGACTGATGTGCCCTTAACCGAAAGAGGCGAACAGGAAGCTCGACGCTGCGGCCAAAGACTTAAAGAAAATGGATTTAGTTTTGATTGTGTATTTACTAATTTTTTAAAAAGAGCGATTAAAACTACATGGTTAGTTTTAGAAGAAATGAATCTAATGTATGTTCCAGTTTATCCAGCCTGGCAGTTAAATGAACGCCATTATGGAGCTTTGCAGGGGCTGAATAAGTCTGAAATGGCTGAAAAATATGGAGAAGAGCAAGTGCATTTGTGGCGACGCAGTTTTGATGTTCTGCCTCCTCTGGTTGAAACCACTAGTGAATATTATCCTGGCAATGATCCACGCTATCAGGATTTAAAGCCAGAGCAATTACCCAGAGGCGAAAGCCTGAAAACCACCATTGATCGGGTTTTACCATATTGGCAGGAAAATATTGTTCCGCAAATTAAAGCCGGTAAAAAAATTTTAGTTTCAGCTTCAGGCAACAGTCTGCGGGCTT
>CAYXFC010000102.1:0-4054 GCA_964464155.1 uncultured Pseudomonadales bacterium | reverse complement strand
TTGCAAACTGCTTTCAGTTTATCACAATATTTAGATTTTTCGCATATAATATAAATATGGACATAAATGAAGCTCAAACCAGAAGACAAATAATTGATAAGTCACTTCTAAAGTCAGGTTGGGATATTAACGATTTAACAAAAGTGTCTTTAGAATTTGATCTGTATCTTGAAGATTCTAAACCAGATCCTAATGATCCTTATACAAACCATCAATTTGTCGACTATCTTTTGTTGGGAAAAGATCAAAAACCTCTAGCAGTTGTGGAAGCAAAAAGAACCTCTAAAGATGCTCGCATTGGGAAAGAACAAGCTAAACAATATGCTGAAAATATAAAAAAAGTACAAGGCAACGATTTACCCTTTGTGTTTTATACAAATGGATTCAATACCTATTTCTGGGATATGGAACATTATCCTCCTCGAAAAGTTTATGGATTTCCTACTCGGAAAGATCTAGAAAGAATGAGCTTTGCCAGTAAAAGAAAAAATCCTTTGTCCACAGAATTTATAGACAAGCTTATAGCAGGAAGAGATTATCAAATCCAAGCCATAAGAACCGTATTGGACAATATTGAAAATCAAAAACGAAAATTTTTATTAGTGATGGCTACAGGAACAGGGAAAACTCGTGTTTGTATCGGGTTAATAAATTCTCTTATGAGAGCTAAGTGGGCTGAGCGAGTTTTGTTTTTAGTAGATCGTATAGCTCTTCGTGATCAAGCACTCGATGGTTTTAAGGAATATTTACCTGATTGTCCTATTTACCCAAAACAAAGGGAAGTACTATTTTCCCCCGACAGAAGAATTTATGTAACTACATACCCCACAATGCTTAATATTATCGAGAGAAAAAATCCTTATATTTCACCATTCTTTTTTGATATTGTTGTTGCAGACGAAAGCCATAGATCAATATATAACACTTACAAAAATGTATTAACTTACTTTGATGCTCTTAAAATAGGACTTACTGCTACACCAACAGATAGGGTTGATCACGACACTTTTGAGCTTTTTGGATGTGAACAAGGCATTCCAACATTTGCTTACAGCTACGAAGAAGCGGTTAAACACAACCCCCCATATCTTTGTGATTTTGAAGTACTTAATGTTCGTTCTAAATTCCAAATAGAAGGGATTAAAAGTGAAACACTTCCAGAATCTATTCAAAATAAACTAATTCTTGAAGGAAAAGATTTAGAAGATATTAATTTTGAAGGGACTGAATTAGAAAAAAAGGTTACCAATTCAGGAACTAACTATTTAATTATCCGTGAATTTATGGAAGAGTGTATAAAAGATAGTAATGGCGTATTACCAGGGAAAAGTATAATTTTTGCTATTTCCATTGCTCATGCTCATCGTCTTCAAGAAATACTAGATACAATTTATCCTGAATATAAGGGGAAATTATCATCAGTAATCGTTTCACAAGATCCTAGGGTTTACGGTAAAGGTGGCTTGCTTGATCAATTTAAAAACCAAGAGTTTCCTAGGATTGCAATCAGTGTAGATATGTTAGATACGGGAATAGACATAAGAGAAGTTGTTAATCTTGTTTTTGCTAAACCTGTTTATTCTTTTACAAAATTTTGGCAAATGATTGGTCGTGGCACCCGTGTTCTTGAAGAAAATTCTCAAAGACGAAAATCATGGTGTACTGAAAAAGATAAGTTCCTGATTATCGATTGTTGGAATAATTTCGAATTTTTCAAAATGGATCCTAAGGGAAAAGAACCCGGTGTTCAAACTCCCATAACCGTTCGTCTTTTCCAAGCAAAATTAAAAAAACTAATCGCTACACAGCAAACCAAAAAGGCATCCATTATCAAAACAGTAATTGAATCTTTACAAGAAGATATACAAAAGTTACCTGAGAACAATGTTATTGTTTTAGAAAATCGTACCCATCTTGAAAATGTTAAAGATAAGTTTTTTTGGCAGTTAATAACAAAACAAAAATTAGAATATTTACGAACAACCATAGCTCCAATTATGCGAGCTCAATCAGGAGTCGACTTTAAGGCTGTCAGATTCCAAGTTGATACTATTGACTTATCTACAGCTCTCCTGCTTAATGACCAAGAATCAATTAAAGTCCTTGAGGAAAATATTAAAAATCAATTGTCAGAATTACCATTAACAGTAAACACGGTTGCTGAAAATAAAGACTTTATTGAACATACAATGTCTCGTAATTTCTGGGCTACGCTTTCGGAAGAATCGATTAGTAGCCTATGTAAAACCTTGGCTCCTATTATGCGTTATCGGGTAATGTATAAGAAACCGATTGAAGAACTGCATCTACAAGATATTACTCTTAAAAAAGAGTGGATTGAATTTGGTCCTAAACATGAACGACTAACCACAGCTTCTTACAAAATAAAGGTTGAAGATGTTGTAAAAAAGCTAGAAGATAGCAATCCCATTCTTAAAAAGTTAAAACTAGGAATTGAACTTAATGACGCAGAAATCGAAGATTTAGCCGATATTTTAAGAGCAAAAGAACCATTTGTAACCGAAGAATTGCTCCAAAGAATATACGATAATCAATCTGTTAAATTTATAGAATTTATTAAACATATCCTGGGAATGAAACAAATTCCTGCTTGGTCGGAAACTGTCAGTCAAAAATTTGATCAATTTATCGTGGATCATAATAATCTCTATAATCATCAACAGATTCAGTTCTTACAAACTTTAAAAACTTATGTTTTACAAACAAGGAGTATCCAAAAAGAAAACTTGATCAGCCCGCCTTTTACTCAACTACATCCAAAAGGAATATTGGGTTTATTCAAAACATCCCAGATCGAAGAAATTTATTCATTTGCACACCAATTTGCCCAGAGTGTGCCCCAAAGGAGGATCAATGCTTAGTAATGAAATTAAAAGTGATGTTGCCAGATTATGGGATAAATTTTGGTCAGGAGGAATTGCTAATCCCCTAACTGCCATAGAGCAAATTTCTTATTTAATCTTTATGAAGCGGCTTGACGAAGAAGATTCAAAGAAAAAAGCTGATTCAGAGTTTTTAAATCGTCAATATGTCTCTCTATTTGATGGTAAAGATAAAGATGGAATTGATAATCAAACCAAAAGATGGAGTCAGTTTAAATATCTCAAAGGCGATGAAATGCTCAAGTATATGCAGGAAAAAATTTTCCCATTTATTAAAAACCTAAACGGCAGTCAATCTTTTACTCATCACATGAACGATGCTGTATTTATTATTCCTAAGCCATCTTTGCTCGTGGAGGCAGTCAATATCATTGACAATATTTATGAAAATATCGAAAAAGACCAACTTAAAGGTCAAACTTTCCAAGATACCCAAGGAGATATTTATGAATATTTACTCTCAGAGATTGCCTCAGCGGGTAAGAATGGTCAATTTCGTACCCCTAGGCACATTATTCAAATGATTTGTGCTTTAGTGAATCCAAAGCTTGGTGATGAAATTTGTGATCCGGCTTGTGGCACTGGCGGATTTTTACTTGGTGCTTACCAACACATCATGACCCAATTTACGAGTCCGGAAAATCGGTTTATAGATGATAATGGAATTGAACGAGGAACGATAGCCGATAAACTAACTGACCCTCGACAGTGGCAAGCTATAAAGGAAAAAACATTTTACGGCTATGATTTTGACTCAACGATGGTTCGTATCGCCTTAATGAATTTAATGCTTCACGGTATAGACCAACCAAATATAGATTATAAAGACACTCTTTCCAAAAAATTTAACGACGAAGATAAATTTGATGTAGTTTTGGCAAATCCTCCATTTAAAGGAAGCATCGATAAAGGAGATATTAATGAAAACTTAAGCATAAATACTACCAAAACAGAATTATTGTTTGTTAATCGAATCGTTAATTTACTTCGCTTGGGAGGCAAAGCCGGAGTAATTGTTCCTGATGGTGTTCTGTTTGGATCTAGCAACGCTCACAAGGATCTCCGCAAGATGCTAATAGAGAAATGTGAACTACAAGGGGTAGTATCTATGCCATCGGGGATTTTTAAACCTTACGCAGGGGTAAGTACAG
>CAYXFC010000101.1:0-4067 GCA_964464155.1 uncultured Pseudomonadales bacterium | reverse complement strand
TCAGTGCTATTTTTTTAGCTTGTCTAGTATGCATCATATCTTTTTGTAATAAAAGTTTTTCATAAAAATGGTTTATGGTCGGAGCATTATTTTTAAGATAAGCATCTTTTGTTCTGTGCAAGACGGATTTAATTTCAGGATTGTAAATTTGTCTACCAATATATCCTCCATAATGAAAAGTTCTAGCAATTCCGATAGCACCCATTGCATCCAGTCTATCACTATCTTGCACAATTTTCCCTTCTAAAGATCGCATATTATTTCCAACTTTTGCTCCTTTGAAAGAAACATGATCGATAATTTCACAAATATGGGTAATTTTTTCTGGCGCAATTTGATATTTATTTAATAATTTTTTAGCTGCATTTGAACCAGCTTTTTCATCACCACCGTAAAATTTCCAATCAGCAATATCATGTAGTAACGCCGCAATTTCTACTACAAACTTATCGACCTTTTCAAACTTAGTTAATTTTTTAGCCATTTGCCAAACGCGATATATATGCCACCAATCATGACCAGATGGCTCTGGTTGGAATTTTTCTTTAATCTCAGTTGCGACATTATTGATAATTTTTGAAGACATAGAATATGTCAAATAGTAATACTGTGCCTGGAACAGGAATCGAACCTGCAAGGGTTGCCCCACACGCTCCTAAAGCGTGCGCGTCTACCAATTTCGCCATCCAGGCATATGTGTTATTTTAGCATTAAATATTGTTTTGGTTGAGAATATATTGGTGAGCTTGATTTTCAAGAGAGTCATCCAATTTTTCTAATTTAATATTATTACCATATTTTCTCTCTAAAGCCAAACAAATTAAATAATCTGCAAAATTGGGATTTTTGGGTAAGAGTGAACCATGTAAATAAGTCCCAAAACAGTTCTTATATCGAGCACCCTCCCATCCATCATTTCCATTATTCCCAAAACCTTTAATTACTTTACCTAGAGGAACTGTTACGTTTTTCCAATTCGTGAATCTTGAATCCCTATTTTTGTATTCGTTAATTATGGTGTTTCCGCTATGATTTTCAAAACCCACCAAAGTTTTGGGAGTTAAACCATTAATGTTATGCTCAACTATCACATTCCCAATTTTACGAATATCTGATGCCTTAGTAATGCAATCAAACACCGAAATTCCAGTAATTTTAGTATTTTCACTTGTTAAAAAATAGTGTCCAAATAGTTGATATGTTCCGCATATAGTTAGAAATATTGTATTATTTACTACAGCCTTGCTAATATTGTTTTTCCTAAGCTGTAAATCATGTGCTATTCGTAGTTGATTACTATCCTGACCACCACCCGCAAAGACTATATCAGCTTTGCTAAAATCAAATTTGTCACCCACTTCAATTTCTATTAATTTAAGACTTATCCCCCTCCAAATACATCTTTGTTTTAAGGCAATAACGTTACCCAAATCACCATAAGTGTTCATGGATCTAGGGTAGAGATGTACTAATGTTAGTTTATAACTATCCATATGTGCTATTTTTTGATTAATTTTTTTCTAATCTCTAACATGGCAGTATAGGTTGGTAATATATCAAATTCTTTATCTTCTGCCTCTTTAAGCAATACAACTGTTTTTTTGATGTCAGGCTCTACTACAACATTGTTCATATCAAAACCAGCATATTTTAGACGCAGTGCCATATCCAATGCTCTAGTCCCGGTAACCAATACTTTATTAACTTTTTCAGAGATCAAATCAAAATTTACATCCCAAAGCCAGGAAATATCTCTTCCGTCAGCAAAATTATCATTAATAGCAATTAACAAATTTAGTTTAGTTTTCCGATTTTCTAAAATTTCTAAATTTTGACTTGCCGCGGTAGGATTTTTAATTAACAACAAATTTAATTTTTTATCAAAATATTTAATTTTTTCTTGTCTTCCAAAAGAAGGCACAAAGTCATAGATTGCTTTATTTACCAGATCCATATCAAGTCTTAACTGTTTACAAAGACTAATTACTGCTGCCAAATTATAAGCAGAATATGTTCCCTGTAAATTACTGCTAATTAACTTTTTGTTGATAAATATTTTATTTGCTAATAGATTAATACCATAATCAATCACGCCACGCCCGAATCCACAAACACATTCATAGTCTCCCAAATGAGAAAAAGTGTTTAATTTATAATGTAAAAATTGGTGGCACTTAGGACAAAATATTGCATCACCATAAGCTTCAGGTTTATCTTTACCAGTATCTGATTTAACAACCCCAAAGCGAATTATTTTATGTTGTTTACATGCTTGAGCAATTTTTTCCAAGTTAGGATCGTCACCATTAATAATTAAAGTTATAGGAGAAGATTTTTCTAGTATTTTTTGCCATTTTTTAACTGTATTATCTACCTCTCCATAGCGATCTAATTGATCACGAAAAAGGTTTAATAAAATTACATGAGTTGGCCTAGTTTGTTGAAAAATATCAAAAAATGCAGCTTCGTCTGTCTCCCAAAGGGTAGCGTCGACTTGGTTGTCTGCTAGTAGAGCAGATGCTATTCCTCGGCTAAGATTAGAACCATGTGGATTGGTAATAATACTTTTATTCTGCAGTTGTAATATTTTGCCTATTAAATGAGTGGTTGTGGTTTTACCGTTTGTACCTGTAATGATGATGCGTTGTTTTATATTTTGCTGGCGACTAGCAATAAAATTAGGATCAATTTTAAGGATAGCTAGACCTGGAGCTGCTTCGCCCTTACCTCTATTGAATAGCTTAATGCTAAATTTAATAAACCTACCGGTAAATATAGCTATTTTCGTACGATTCATAAATTAATTATACAATCTCTTAAGATACTTATTATTTTAAAATTTATATTATATTAATGATATAGTCCTATATGTATATATATTAAGATTAATGTTATTGCGAGAAAGTAAAATTTTAGGCAAAAAAAATCCACCAGTAGTGTCGGTGAGACAAAACCAATGGATCTAATTAAGAATTATAGTACTATCTATATATATGTCAATAAGTATTTACTATAAGTTTAATATTTGTGTATTTGTTACATCTCTTCTCTCAAATTATTCAAATCGTCAATAAAATGATTGACACATTTTGCCCAAGATCCCTGTTTTTCCAAAGCAGGAGGAGTATATTTGATCATAATATCTTCAGTGCTATCATAACCCTGATTAAAATATTTTTTTCTTAATCCTTCAGCCACTGCCTTATATCCATCTTGCCAAGTATCAAAACATAAAGTTCCTTGACTATGAATTCCCCAGCCAAATGGATTGTGGCATGAATATGGGTCATTAGAATCTTCGTGTGGCATTTTTTTCCCCAAATTTGACTCACATTGAGCTATAGACACCATAAATATTGGATCTACACCATATTCTTGAGCAATTAGAATTAAATCCTGATATGAATCAAGCATGGGGGAATTGTTTTTACGAAGATATAATTCTATTAAACGAGGCATAATATCCTGAGATTGAATATAAAAAGCATTTGGAGCTTGTTCTCCCAGAACCTTTGGTACTGATTTGTACATTTGATAGGGTTGAGTTATGTTAGAAGCTACATTAGATATTTTTTTACTCTCGTTTTCTTCATTTGCTGCGTAAACGTGTAAACAAACAAGCAAACTAATCATAGCAACTGGTACCCACAAACCAACGACAAGTAATCGTTTCATAGTGTTTCTAGCATGACAAATCTCTGATTGTCTGTCAAGTTATATAGTCATTAGACTTCTTGCAAAATAAAAACTGATACAAAAACGAAGTATTTTTGTCCAGTTTTCTAGGAATCTATTATTGAGTGTACTTAATGTACTCTATAATAGTAGATGACGACGAAAAGTGACAAAAAGACAAGTTAGTGTACTGTTGTTATTTTGCAAGAAGTCTATTATAGATATAAGTAGTATAATTTGATAAAATTTGAAAGTTTAATGCCTGAGTGGCGAAATTGGTAGACGCGCACGCTTGAGGTGCGTGTGGGGCAACCCTTGCAGGTTCGATTCCTGTCTCAGGCACCAATATCAAACTTTCCGATTTTTGCCCGACCGATTCGGCCGCGCGAAGC
>CAYXFC010000100.1:0-4096 GCA_964464155.1 uncultured Pseudomonadales bacterium | reverse complement strand
CTCCTCTTACGTTCCAATGCATTGGGATTTGGGCTGGTAATTTGGGTAAAAAGATCAAGCTGACAACAAAGGTAATTATGGCTAAGAGAAAATTGCTTAATTTCATAGATTAGACATAGCAAATAAAAGACTTGCTATGAAAGGTTAAATAAATTAATTAGCATTTTGGCCACTTCCTCAAAAACTGAAGTATTAAGCGAATAATGCATAAATTGACCTTTACGTTCGCTTATTACCAAATTTGCCTGTTTAAGTATATCCAAGTGATGTGATATTGATGCCCCAGTAATCCTGAATCTTTTTCCTATTTCTCCGGCAGTCATATCTTTTTGTTTCAAAATCTCTAAAATTTTGCGTCTGGTAGGATCAGATAATGCCTTAAATACAGTTTGCATAAAATATAGATAGATAATTAGAAAAACATCTAAATGATATCCTTATTAATTAGTTTTGTCAAATAGTTACATTTTTTCCAAATATAATTTCACAATGAATAAAAATAAAATACCAGTTATTCAATTCACTAAATCAGGTTGCAAAAAATTGAAAACTAAACTAATTCAATTGGGGAAACAACAGAAAAAATTGTTGGTATTTTATCTATAATCATAACTTTCACATGGTAATAAGTAAACCTTTTTTATACCCTCCAAATCTTTATTGTACCTCTGATAGGTATTTTGCACTGTTTCTATCGTACTTTCTTGATATAAGTCTTTACCGCTCATAAATTTGTATAAATGCAGGGGTATAACAGTCTTGGGATTAAGGTCTCTGATATTGAAAGGGTGGATTTGAAAATTGGCTAGCAAAATATCAAAATCTTTCATGCCGTTAAGTTTTTTTTCTACCTCTTTATCTTTAAAAGTTCTTCCGTCACCAGTATGCAGCAGCTTAAAGCCGTCGCTTTCGATAACATACCAAGCATTAGGATTATTAAAATTACCATCTCCTCGATGGTCTGTTTGGTAAGCAGTAATTGTAGTTGTTCCGATGTTTATTGCCTTGCCATAGGGTGCGTTGATAAGATTGTCAGGCTTGTTGTTATCAAAGAAAAAGTTTTCCGGCACGATTACTGTCTTGTTTTGTGCCAAAGCCTTTTTTAATAAAGCAGGATCATAGTGATCATTATCCATATGTGTAATTAAAAAAATATCAACATTTCTAACTAATTCATTATGGGCATTGGAAAAAGGTAAATTAGCCGTATCAACAGCAATAGTGTGGTTGGTGGTTTTTATCACTACACCCATGTTTAGCAGACTCCAGATTTTAAGTTCATTTGGAGTAATCTGTGACTTTTTTATATCTCCAACGGCTCGCCTAATTCTCAAATCCGATAATTTCCTTTGTTTGGAAATCCAGTAAAAATATAGTTTGGGAACATTTTCCGGTAAACTGTCTGCCAGATAAGCTCCGTACTCGCTTACCGCATTGATTCTGTCAATATCAGAACTTAAGAGCGGTGACTGGTTAATTTGCTGGTTAAGTTTGGTTGCGGATGGTGGAATATATAAGTAAGATACTGCTAGAAACAATCCAAATAGTCCCAAAATTATCAGGTTGTTGAGATATCTTTTCATTATATTAAGTTTAGCACACAGTAATTTTTTTAAAAAACTGTCAAAACAGACTACCACAATCTTAATATGCAAGTATTTTGTATGATTTTCATTACTGTTTATATAATATACTAATACATATGGTTATCAACAAGATTCCAATTATTAAATTTTCAAAAGAAGGCTACGAAAAGCTGAGTATTAATTTGATTAAGTTAGAACAACAACGGGAAAAAGCGATTGAAAGCTTACAAAAAGCCAAGGAACAAGGCGATCTATCAGAAAACGGCGCTTATAAAGCAGCTAGGTATGAACTTGGGAATGTTGATAGACAACTACGTTTAGTAAAATATCAACTTCGATTCGGTAAAGTGATCGAAAAAACAACAAATGATAAAATAGATTTTGGATCGACCATAACCATAGATAATGGTAATAAAAAAATGATTTTTACTTTAGTTGGAGGTTACGAATCTGATCCAAAACAGAATAAACTTTCTACATATAGCCCAATTGGCAAGGCAGTTATTGGCAAAAAGGTTGGTGAAACTGTTTTAGTTCAAACGCCTTCTGGAGAAAGAAAATTTACCATAATTAGTGTAAAATAACACATTCCTTTTAACTTGCGCAAAGATAGGTAATGACTTGTTTTTTCTATTTATGATTAAAGCTACTAATATTTCATTTTCATATGGAGAAAAACCGATATTGGAAGCGGCGAGTTTTCTAGTGGGCAATAATCAAAAAGTAGGTCTGGTTGGACCTAATGGAGCTGGTAAATCTACCCTTTTTAATATTATTGCAGGAAGAGAAGCTCCAGAAGCTGGAAATATAGACGTTTTGGGAATAGTTGAATTAGTACCTCAAGAAGTTAAACGTGATCCCATTTTGGAAAATTCCCAATCTATTCGCAGTTATATTGATTGTGCTAGCCAAAAGCAAGATTATGAGTTGAGAAAAATATTAGATGGACTGGAAGCTGTAGATTTAAAATTAGATGATAAACCTTTTAATCTTAGCGGTGGTCAGAAAACTAAATTAGCTATTGCCCGTGCCCTGCTTTTAGAACCCGACATTTTACTTTTGGATGAGCCAACCAACTTTCTAGACAGCGCTGGTAAAAAATGGGTGATGAACTTTTTGGCAAACTATCCCAAAACTGTGATTATTATTTCTCATGATTTAGCCTTGCTTAATCATGTTATTGATAAAATACTCTGTTTTAACATGCATACACACGCTATTGATGAATATACCGGCAATTATCAAAACTATCTCAAGCTTAAAAAACAAAATGACGAGCTTTTAAAACGCCGGATTATTAATGAACAAAAACATATTGCTAGATTAGTAGAAGCTACTCATAAAGTTGGTGTTAAACAAAGAATTACGCTGCAAAATCGGATAGCCAGGCTGCAAGATAAACTACCAGAGCTTCCCAAAGAATTAAGATCTTTAAGAATGCGTTTGCCAGAGCCCGCTCATGTGGGTGAGCTGCCAATTATGATCAAAGAAATCTATAAATCATATGATGGCAAACCAGTGCTTTATAATGTTTCACTATCAATCGGTAAAGGTGAGCGCATAGCTTTAATCGGTCCCAATGGTGCTGGTAAGAGTACTTTTATCAAAACCGCTTTGGGAGTTATTAAACCCGATCGTGGATATATTATAAAAGATGACAATCTCAAAATCGGTTATTATTCTCAGGAATTTGAGCAATTTAATTTTGATCAAAATCTCTTTGATTTTGTAACAGATAAAACTCATCAGCCGGAATGGTTAGTGCGTGGGATATTGGGTAAATTTATGTTCTCGGGATCAAAAATTTATCAAAGTATTGGGACATTATCAGGCGGAGAGAAAACCCGTCTGGCTATTGCTCTGCTTCTTACTGACAACAATAATTTGTTAGTACTAGATGAACCAACAACATATTTAGATGTGTTATCTCAGCGGATTATATTAGAAAGTCTCAAAGCTTATAATGGCGCAATGTTAGTAGTTTCGCATACACCGGAGTTTATTGCTCAGCTGGAACCACACCGGGCTTTATTCTTACCTAGCAACAGAATTTCTTACTGGGAATTGGAAATGGCGCAAAGAGTTGGGGAAATGTAACTTTACATTAGAAAGTCAAAGTGCTTTGATCAAACTCTTGTCATTTAGTTTGGTATCGTTAACCAGACTACTTACCGCATGACCAAATATTTTGTTTTTCGAATAAGGTCTAAGTAATTTTTGTAATTTTATTAAATCGGTTTCTTTATCCAACCAAACAGATTCATCTTTTTTGTTTAAAATTACCGGCATACGATCATGAACTATGGCAACATCCTCGTTAGCAACTGTTGTTATAATGGTATAAGTTTTATGTTCCTCCCCATTTTCATTTTTCCAAATATCATATAGTCCGGCAAATGAGAATAATTCTTGGCTTTTAAGCTGGAAATAAAATGGCTGTTTTTTCTTACTATCCAACTTTTTCCATTCATAAAAACCTGATGCTGGAACCAGGCAACGTTTGGTTTTAA
>CAYXFC010000099.1:0-4109 GCA_964464155.1 uncultured Pseudomonadales bacterium | reverse complement strand
CAATCCATATATGTCATTCTAAACAGGCTGTAAGCATGATTTAGAATCTTATGGATTATCCCAAGAGTTCCTAAATCAGACTGTTAGTCTATTTAGGATGACAGACGCTAGCAATATTAATCTGTTATTTTAACGTAAACCATATAATATTACGTATTCTAACTATGTTTGAACTTATCTTTGATCTAGAAACTAAAAAATTATTTTCTGATATCAATTCTAACAATCCTGGTGATCTAGGAGTTTCGATTGTCTCTGCTTACTTTAGAGAATTAAATGATAATTTAGAAGAAGTTTCCGGTAAATTATATAGTTATTGGGAAACCGATTTAGAAAGATTTTGGCCGCAATTACAAAAAGCCGACCGCATTATCGGTTTTAATTCCTTACATTTTGATGTACCGGCTCTTCAGCCTTACGCAAGTTTTCGATTGGATAAGGTTACCTCATTTTGATATTTTGGACAAGGTAAAAGCAAAATTAGGTCATAGATTGAGTTTGTTAGTACTAGCTAAAAATAATCTCGATCATAGTAAAATTGATTCAGGAACCAATGCTGTTTTATATTGGAATCAACACGATAAAGCGAGTTTAGAAAAACTGCAAAAATATTGTGAAGCAGATGTAATAGTTACACGTGACCTCTATGACTTTGGGCTAAAAAATGGTATCCTGCATTATATTGATAAATGGAACGAAAATAGATCTGTTGCTATTGATTTTGGTTATCCTAAACAGAATAATAATATTTTACAAGAAAGTTTATTTTAATTAATATGAATCCAAAAATTACTTCAATTTTACTTGATGTTGGTCAAATAATATCTTTAATAGTTATAATTATTGATGGAGTTGTGATTCCTAATAATGTTTTGTCTTTAGTACTTTTTATATTAGCGGTTGCTTTAATCTTTTACAGTGTATGGGCAATGAGAATGAATCGGTTCTACCAGGTTCCAGATATTAAAAAACAAAAGACATTAGTTACTAATGGACCATACACTTACATTCGTAACCCCATGTATACATCTCAACTATTGCTTACTTTGTCTATTATTATTAATAAATATTCAGCTGCTAATTTAGTTATTTTTCTTTTCTTATTTTGGATATTTATTCAAAAAATGGACTACGAAGAAAGATTATTAAAAACTCATTTTGGGTTACAATTTAAAGAATATGTATCCAAAACTAAAAAACTAATACCTTATATTTATTGATATGAATAACATAACTCTTTTTTCCTGGAATGTTAATGGAATACGAGCTGTGGCTAAGAAAGGTTTTCTTAATTTTATCCAAAATACTAATCCTGATATTTTAGCTATCCAAGAAACCAAGGCTTCGGAAAATCAATTGTCTTTTGACTTAAAATTAATTGGTGATTATCAAGCATATTTTTCTTCATCTAGTGTTAAAAAAGGTTATAGCGGAGTAGCCACTTATACCAAAATTAAGCCACACAATGTTGAACATGGTATGGGAATAGAGGTATTTGATAATGAGGGAAGAATATTAGTTACTGAATATGACAAATTTACTTTGTTCAACGTCTATTTCCCTAACGGCAAAGCCTCTAGTGAAAGGCTAGATTATAAAATGCGCTTTTATAATGCTTTTTTGCAACATATCAATCAATCAGTTAAAAAGGGTAAGTCGGTTATATTTTGTGGTGATGTCAATACTGCTCACAAAGCAATTGACCTTGCCCGACCCAAAGAAAATGAAAAGATATCCGGATTTTTACCACAAGAAAGAGATTGGATGGATCAAGTAATAAAGGCAGGCTTTATTGATACTTACAGATTAGTAAATCAAGATAAAGTTGCCTACAGTTGGTGGAGCCAAAGAAGTGGTGCTAGGAAGCGTAACGTAGGCTGGAGAATTGATTATTTTTTTATTTCTCCCAATCTTGAAGAAAAAGTGGTTTCAGCTCAAATCCACCCCGAAATAGCAGGTTCTGATCATTGTCCAATTAGTTTAACCTTGTCGTTATAAGTTAATATTTTAAACCAAATCTGCATTAAAGGATCATAATAATCTAATCTCCTAGTTGATCTGCTAAGTTTGACAATTTCTGGAAACCCACTTTTTCCTCCTTTGGTAATTTGATAAATTACTAAATTATCTTTTTTATTTATCTCTAGATATGGTACAAATTGATATCCTTGCAAATCTTTTTTCAGATCAAAGTCTTTTTTATAAGACAAAGATAAACTATGCAAAAATGGACCGTTATACAATCCATAGGGCTCAGAAAGAGCAGTAGATAATATATAAACTGGAATATTTGAATTTATTTTTTTATTAATTTCACTTACTAAGCCATTTTTAGACCAACCAGGTTCATTAACTGAAATAATTTCCCCTTTATAATATCTTTGCATTAAAGGGTAGGAAAAATGATCACAGATTAACAAATTGGGTAATGGTATTTGTGCTGATTTTTGGGCAAAATTTATATAAGGTGAATCATTTCTGAGTTTAGCCAAAGAGGGAATAGTGGCTATAACTAGATATATTAGTATTCCTAAAACTAAATGTGTTTTGTTTTTAATAAGTAATGCTACTAGTATTGCCATAGCCAAAATAACAATAAGAGCATGACGCCCAAAAAATAAACTATCCCACCATTGATTAACTAAAATTGTTGGCAGTATCCACAACCATAATAAAAGTAAATGTTTTTGCTTTCTATTAAATAAACTAATTAAGACTAATAAACTTATCAAGACAGTGTTGTTATAAAAAGTAGGAACAATAATGTTTCTGATAAAAATTAAAATGGAATTGATTTGGAGTTCAAAGTTTGCATGTTCTCCAGTTTTGGTAAATAGAAAAAACCTTAATCCTGACAATGGAGAAATACCCAATCTAAGTCCCGTTAAATACCCCATTATTAGAAAGACTAACACAGTAGTAAATGAAAATAAGGTAATAATCGTAAGTTTGGACTTAGCTTTGTGATATAAAAGCAGATACAAAAAAAGAGGTATCCAAAGCAAAACTCCGATATGAACTGCAAGTGATAAAACCCAACAACAAAGAGAAACTACTAAACTACAATAACTTTTATCGCTTAAATAATTATTAAAAGCGTTTAAACTGATTATAAAAAGCGCAACATATAATCCTTCCATCATGAACGTCATTTGAGAAATCCACAAAAGTGGTAGTAATAAAATAATCAACAAACTTATGCTTGCAATTTTTTTATTCCATAGCTTGGTAATTAAATTATATAAAGCTAGCATGCTTATACCATTAACTAATATTTGAAAACTAATAACTAGGTCAGTAGGATTTGATAAAAATAATTTGGCAAATTGATATATTGGCCACAAAATAAAAATATAACCAGAGTGCAGGGGAGGATGACCAGAAAAAAGTGCGTGTAAAAAATTTGGATCACTAAGTCTTTCCAAATATTCAAATGAATCAAAAAATATAGGTTGGGACGTCGCAAAATATAAACGTAAACTTATAAATACTAAGAAGATAAGTATCTCAAAATAGTTTATATATAATTTGGAAAATTTTGCATGAATAATCAAATTATTTCGCTTTAGGTTTGTCTATTTTATCCAAACCAAAACCCTTGATACCGAAATAAACTACAGCAGCAACTACAATAAAATTAATTAATACACTTAAAAAGTTCCCGTACATAAATACCATAGGTCCGATTTTCAAAGTGGCAGTTTCCAAACTTCCAGCAGAACCCAATATCAATCCCAATATCGGATTTAATAAATCATTGATAAATGATTTAACCAAATTGGAAACTGCACCTCCCAGAATAAAACCCACCGCTAAACCAATAGTGCCTTGTTCTCTGATAAACTCAAAAAATCCGGATAAATGTTTTTTTATCACTTTATTTCACCTCCACTTTAGATTGCATTCTTTTTGTAAACGATTAATGTATTTTAACATATAATTATGGCGCTTCAGTGCTATTTTTTTAGCTTGTCTAGTATGCATCATATCTTTTAGTAATAAAAGTTTTTCATAAAAATGGTTTATAGTTGGAGCATTATTTTTAAGATAAGCATCTTTTGTTCTATGCAAGACGGATTTAATTTCAGGATTGTAAATTTGTCTACTCG
>CAYXFC010000098.1:0-4186 GCA_964464155.1 uncultured Pseudomonadales bacterium | reverse complement strand
TAGGTGATCGTAAAATGACCCAACTACATCAAAAATATATGCATGAGGAAGGAACAACTGATGTATTATCTTTTCCTTTACATGATAATTATATTTTTACCAAAGCTAAACAAAAGAATGAATCAGGTTTTGTAGATCCGGATGGAATACTGCGTCTTGGATCAATTGTTATTTCATATCCTGTTGCCCAAAAACAAGCTAATGAGCATAATATAACTACCAATGAAGAGGTTGCTAGATTGGTTGAACATGGTATGCTGCATCTGTTGGGAATCCATCATGAATAATATAATATGTCTACTTTTTATCTAAAATACCGACCTCAGATAATCGATGAATTGGATCTGGAAAAAGTCAGAACCCAATTAAAACAAGCTTTATCTGCCAAATCAATTCCTCACGCTTTTCTTTTCTCTGGATCAAGAGGTTTGGGTAAAACATCGGCAGCTAGAATTGTAGCCAAAACCCTCAACTGTGAACTACCTTTAACTAAACGATCAGATAGCATTGAACCTTGTAATCAATGTCAATCTTGTTTGACCATAACTAAAGGCAGTTCAATAGATGTAATAGAGATAGATGGCGCTAGTAATAGGGGAATTGATGATATTAGAGCTTTGCGAGAAACAGTTAACTTAGCTCCTATTCAGTTAAAAACTAAAGTCTATATTATTGACGAAGTGCACATGTTAACCAAAGAAGCATTTAATGCTTTGCTTAAAACTCTGGAAGAGCCACCCAGTCATGTTTACTTTATTTTAGCAACCACTGAACCGCATAAAATTCCTGAGACTATAATTTCTCGATCTTTCCATATTCAGTTTAATAGAGCTAACAAAGCAGAAATTATAAGATCATTACAAAGAGTTGTTCAGGGAGAAGGTTTAGAAGTAGAAGATAAAATATATGATGTCATTATTACCAAAACTAGAGGTGGATTCAGAGATAGTGTTAAATTATTAGAGCAGCTTGCTTTTGCTAGTAAAAAGATAACTTTAGATCAATTTATTAAACTGTTCGGTCAAAATGATATTGAAACCCTAGTTCAATTTTTAGTAGATAATAATGGCGCGAAAGCTCTAGATTGGGTTTTTCATCAAGAGGAGTTGGGTGTAGATTGGACAGATATTTTCCGAAACATATTAAACTTTTTAAGAGACAAACTAATTAATATTATTAAAAATAATACAATGGATGATATTGAGCTAAATAAAGATAATTTAATTAAAATGATTAATTTATTTATTCAAGCATCGGTAATGCAAAAAACTACTCTTATTGAGACATTACCTATAGAATTAGTCATCGCACAATGGGTCGGAGACTTAGAGTCAAACATTAATCCAAAAGTAATTTCTAATAAATTAAAGCCAGAACCAAAAACTGTTTTATTAAATCAAACGGAAGTAAAATCCAGCCTTGAAACTGATACAAAAGTAATACAACATTCAATCCAAAAACAAGAAAAAAGCGAAACAGATAAATCCAATGGCAAACAAATTGAAAAAATGGGTAAAATTCAAACTTTGCCAATAACAATTAACGATCTTAAAGATAAATGGGATACTTTGCTTACTGCTATCCGTCCTCAAAACCGATCGATGGAAAGTATGCTAAGGAATAGTGCATTATCTAAAGTTGACGGTGACATTCTATCAATTACTGTGTACTATGGTTTGCATAAACAACAGCTTGAATCTGATAAATATTTACGTATTTTTGAATCAACATTTCAAAATATTTTTGGCCAAAAACCACGCTTACTTTATATTTTGGGGGACAGACAAGAAAAGATGGAAGTTGATGCAATTAAAGATAAAGAATTAGAAAAAAATGTGAAAGAGATATTTCAATAAAAATAATTACAAATTTAAATGATAAATCAAATCTAAGTTCAAATATTAACTATATTTCAAACTTAAGATTTGAATCTATTGATTATGGGAGTTTTTGATAAAGTTAAACAAATGGGTGAGTTGAATAAAATGCGTGGTCAGGCAATGGCATTACAAAAACAGTTGGCATTAATCAAAACTGAAGTTACTGAAGATGGGGTAACAGTAGTTGTAACAGGTGATCAAAAAATTGAAGAATTAACTATTGATGGTTCTCCAAACATGCGAGTAGTTAATGCTCTGAATAAAGCATTAAAAAAATCACAAGAATTAGCTGCTAAAAAAATGCAGGAGATGGGTGGTGGTTTATCAGGGTTATTAAAAGGACTGGGGCAATAGTTTAATATTGGTTTCAGTGTTTACTCGATATTTTAAACTAAAATATAATAGCATTTATAGTCTATTGGATTTTTTAAAATTAATAGTTTATAGTTGATTTAGGCTAAGAAAAATTTCTAATATCTTCCTTTTTATGAAAATTATTGTTGCTGGTTCCTTAGCATTTGATCAAATTATGCTCTATCCTGGAGCGATTGCAGACCATATACGGCCGGATATGCACCATGTCATTTCCACTTCTTTTGTAATTGATCATTTAGAAAAAAATCAAGGGGGTACAGCAGGGAATATTTGTTATAACTTGGGACTTTTAGGTGAAAAACCAATTTGTTTAGCCAGTATTGGTAAGGATGGAGCCGATTATGTGCATTTCTTAGAAAAAAATAATGTTGAAACTAAATTCATTCAAAAAAATGAGAAAGACTATACAGCCAGTTTTGTAGTTATTACAGATCAAGATGATTGCCAAATATCTGGTTTTTATGAAGGAGCTATGAAAAATGATGTCAATCTATCTTTAGAAAAATGCTTAGAAGGTATGGCAGTGGCTCCGCAAGATACATTCTTTGTTCTAGCGCCAACTAATGCTGAAGCGATGGCAAAATATGTCCACGAAGCATTAGCAAACAAAGTCCACTTTTTATTTTCTCCTGCCCAGCAAATACCTAATTTGAGCAGCGAGGATTTATTATCTGGTATTACCGGAGCGGATATTGTAATTGGAAATGATTATGAGATTTCGCTTTTACTTGAAAAAACAGGACTAAGTGAAGAAGAATTATTGGAAAGGGGAGGAGTTTTGGTTAAAACAACTGGAGAAAGAGGTTCAACAATTCACCAAAAAGGTAGAGAAGAACTTGTTATCGGAGTAGCTAAACCCAAACAACGCCAGGATCCAACTGGGATTGGAGATGCTTATATTGCTGGTTTTGTATCTGGACATGTCGAAGGAAAAACATTGATTGAATCTGCACAAATAGGAGCAACATGTGCAGCCTATGCTATAGAACAATATGGAACCACCAATCATAGTTTTTCTAAACCTATTTTTGAAAACAGAATGAAAGAAAATTTCGGCTAAGTTTTTTATAGCTAGCTTTTAGCAAAACTTGTAGTATAAGATTTATATATCTAACTGCATGTAAAAACTAAGAGCTTTTTTTATGAAGACACCTAAATCGATTCAAAATTGCATTGACGTTCTTCATCGGTTACCCGGAATTGGTCCCAAAACAGCTCAAAGACTTACTTATTATTTACTGCACGTTCCCCAAGAGCAATTAGACTTTTTTGCCAGTTCAGTGCAGAACTTAAAAAAGAATACAAAAATGTGTGGTCGATGTTTTAATATTTCAGAGACTAACCCTTGTCCGATTTGCGATGATCAATCAAGGGATCAATCCCTGTTGTGTGTTGTAGAACAACCTTTGGATATTATGGCTATAGAAAAGAGTGGAGCTTATAAAGGGCTCTACCATGTATTACATGGCTGTATCAATCCTTTGGATAATATCGGGCCCGAACAATTACATCTTTATGATATAATACCGAGATTAAAATCTGATTCTTTGGTTGCTGAAATTGTAGTTGCTACTAACCCAACTATGGAAGGCGAGGCAACCGCTTTGTATTTGCAGCGCTTACTAGAGAAGGAAAATATCAAAATTCAATTGACTCGTTTAGGTCGAGGCTTGCCTACTGGGGCAGACCTAGAATATGCCGATGAATTAACTCTATCTAGAGCTTTTGAAGGCAGAAGAGAATTATAATAACATATGACCAATCAAGACATTACTATTATCTGGAACATGACATACGGTTGTAATTATAATTGCCCAGAATGTTTTCAAATTGCTGATAAAAGAAAACACCCTCAAAAACAGATAATTCTTAAAATAATTGATACCTTGACTGATAAATTTAATCATAAAGCATGTGTATTAAAGTTAACC
>CAYXFC010000097.1:1471-4193 GCA_964464155.1 uncultured Pseudomonadales bacterium | reverse complement strand
ACCAGAACTAAGACTGCGTTTGTTATCCATGCTTTGGGCCCAAAATATCAACTCATTATCGCCTTCTTTAGCAACAGCTCCATATGGAGAGCGGATAACAAAAGCTTGTTCGTTGACATCATCTTTGGTAATGCGTAGAAAATAGATACCAACTTCAGCCAGAGGAAGAATTACTTTTGATTCTCTGCCATATCCACCGCCAACTTGCCCGGTAACATTAGCAATAGACTTAAATCTATCAACAGAATTAATCCGCTTGGTTTGCTTACCATCTTTATCATGGGTTAAATAATCTAATACCGATAGCTCATCAGCTTCAAAAACCTCAATATTCACATCACCAGATATATTATATCCAGATAATTCAACTGAAGGCTCTTCGTTAGAACTTAAAGAGATCAATCCACCACTACTGTAGCTATCTTTACCACCACTTATATAAATAGACGGCTTATAGCGATAACTGCCCAACACATCACCATTAGTATTTTGTTCCTGTATGACAGGAGCTGGTGTAGGAGTAGATTTGTTTAAAAAAGGAAGTTTAAGATCTTGGAAAAAACTAGATAAACTAAATATAGTTAGAAAACTTAAAGAAAAGAAAAAGTGATTTAAAAAATGTGGTTTCATGAAAATATATGTGTTTATTAATAATAGCTTAAAATCAGATTAAAGCACAAGCAGCTTAGACCCCTTTTTCTTCCCCTTGAAAACTACTACTAATACTACTTATACTTAATACATTATCAACTTAAAAAGGAAAAATATGGTTACACAACAATCTGCTAATACAGGCATGTCTGAAGATACAAAAACATTGATTACAGTATTGCTATTAATTTTTGTATTTCCGGTCGGACTAATCATGATGTGGGTTTGGACTAAATGGAAGATGTGGGTGAAATTGTTAATCACAATACCACTACTCTTAATATTCCTAGCAACCCTTATGTTATTTACTGTAGGATTTATGGCTGCATTTAATCCTGGAGCACAGTTTAAAAAAGCCCATGATACTCAAAGGCGGAGTGATCTATGCAGGATAACTAATGCGGTCTATCAATATGTTGAAGAACATGAAGATATGTTACCGGATACTGATGGTAATGATAACACAAGTAATTTCCCCACTGTTCCGACTTGCATTGGAACTAGTCCTAGTTGTTTCAATTTAGGAATAGCTAGTAATGAAAATAGAGATGAGCTAATGGTTCCCATGTATATTGCAGATATGCCAACCGATCCTAAAAACGGGAATGATGCAGATACTGGCTATATGATTTATCTTGATAAAAGAGGCCAGTATGATAGGATCACCGCTGTGGCTAAGGGAGAAATTGAAGAAGAAATTGTTGTCGCTCGTTGAGAAAAACACACGCTAAACTATTCAAGTTTTGACTTTTGATCTTTAAATTTTGAGTTTACTATCTACCCATACTTTTCAAAGTAAATCCTAGCCTTGGGTGTGCCCATCTCTTCAAATAGCTTAATGGCCTCATCAGCCATACGTACTGAACCACAAATGTAAACTGCGCTGTTGACGGGATCTTTGACTTCAACTTTGGCCAAATCAGTAATGTGTCCAGCAACTCCACACCAAGCTCCTTCTGGTTTGGATAGCACAAGCTTGAAATGAAAGTTAGTAAAGCGGTTTTGTAAATCATTGAAATATTGGTCCCAAAAAACATCATTACAATGACGCAAACCCAAATATAAAGTCAATTGTTTGTCAGTTTTATACTCGACTAGAGCTGCTTCAATCATAGCTTTAAGTGGGGCAATACCACATCCAGTACTCATAAAGTAGAGATTTGTGGCTCCATCATCTAATTTAAGCGTCATATGTCCCAAAGGTCCCATAAACTCGACTTTATCTCCTGGTTTGAGTTTGTCGATATACTGTGATCCAAGTCCTCCTGGTTCGGTGTCGATTAAGAGCCCAAATTGTTTATCATTCAGTTTACCGGCAACTGAATAAGCATTCATCTTAGTTTCATTGATTTTGATAGAAACAAATTGACCAGGTAAAAAACTAAAAGATGTTTCAGTTTGCAGTACCAAATCATGGAACTTAGCAGCTAGCACTTCATTTTTAATAACAGTGGCAGTTTGAAAGTTGGGCATACTTTTATTCAATATTTATTAACTATAACAATAGTATAGATAGTTTTATTGATAATTTGTACTGGAAAATTAAAAAACCACAGTGATTAACTGTGGTTTTTTAATGACAATCATAAACTTATTTCAAAGCTGAGTTCCAGATTATTTCAAACTTAGATTTCATACCAGCAATGGTTTCTTTATCATCAATCACAATAGCAAAAGGATTGTTAGGATTAAAAGAAACTAAAATAACAAAATCGTCACTCACAATAAAGTCGGTTTCATTTTTAACATCATCAAAAAGAAAAGCAACTTGATTTTTTTGCTTATCCTTTTTACTAGCATAAGAGCGATTATCGGCATTGTCACCCAATATTTCGCGAGTTTTAATTTCAGATTTAAAAAGTTTAGGCGCGTAGCTTTTATCAAACCATTCACCTAAAACTCTGGCATAGTTTTGGGATAGACAAATAATATCTAGAGATTTGGCCTCTAAGCTTTTTTCATAAGCTGAAATAATGCCATCCCTACCTAATAATATTTGGATATTGTTTTTGCTGTTCATATAGTAGACAATATTATATAAATCTATAATATTTGTAGAAGTAATATAATA
>CAYXFC010000097.1:0-1371 GCA_964464155.1 uncultured Pseudomonadales bacterium | reverse complement strand
ATTAGGCAAATGGTATGGCATACTTTGCGAGCCAAAAGTGAAATTGTGGGTTTTACTTTTCGGGATTTAACAGAAGCAGTAGGATTAAAATTTGCCAGCCGTTGGCATGAAGAATTTTTAGTAAGAGGTTTACGAATGCGAGATATTATTGGGGACGAGTATCTAAACAATCAAAAAAAAGAATTTGCCTATTCTCGAGAAGTATTTCAGAGTCGTTATCTGCCATCCAGTATTTTAAGTATAGATCACCAAACCGATATTTATGATGACGTAGTGGCTTTTTATAACTGGCATGAAGGGGAAGTTTTTGGAGTGGAAATACAAAATGATAAAGTAGCCTCCATGCAAAGACAGATTTTTGAGATTTTGTGGGGGATGGGAAAAGAGGAACCCAAACTATGATTTTATTTTTTCTCCAAACTTTCTGCCAAACTGCTTACACTTTTCAATTTCTTCAGAGTATGGCCGCCATTGATTAATGTCTTGATATATATCAGTTCCATCGGTAAATAAAAGTGACTTAAGCATAGTGTTGCATTTAGAATAAAACAAAAAAAGATTTATAATTGCTATCAAATGAAAAAGTATCATAATCCTTTAAAGGTTTATCTAACTATCCGCTTTTTATCTTCATTGTTATTTTCAGTCATAGTTACTGTTAATCTGGTGTATCAAGCTACTGTGGTTGGTCTAAATCCTTTGCAACTGGTTTTAGTAGGAACAGTTCTTGAAATAACTTCATTTTTATTTGAGATACCGACTGGCATTATTGCCGATGTTTACAGCAGGAAGCTATCGGTAATAATTGGTATATTGTTGATTGGTCTTGGATTTACCATTGAAGGCACTTTTCCATATTTTACTGCAATTTTACTAGCTCAAGTAGTATGGGGAATTGGTTTTACATTTGTTTCTGGTGCTAGGGAAGCCTGGATAGCTGATGAAATTGGTGAAGAAAAAGCTGGTCAAGCTTTTTCCAAAGGGGCGCAATTAAGTTTAGCTGGCTCTTTTATTGGCATTGCTATCAATATGGTTTTAGCCAATATCAATATCCGTCTGCCAATTATTTTGGGCGGGATTTTGTACAGTTGCCAGTCTTTATATCTTTATTTCTTTATGGGTGAGAATAATTTTCACCCAACACCGGTATCAAAAAGAGACTCATTTATCAAGATGAAAGAAACTTTAGTTGAGGGATTAAAATTGATTAAGTTAAGTCCGATACTTATAACAATTATGATTACTGGTCTGATATTTGGATCATTTTCAGAAGGGTTTGACCGTCTTTGGACATCTTTTATGCTAAATAATTTTGACTTTCCTCAAATTGGGAACTTAAAACCAGTAATCTGGTTTGGAATTCTGGCTATG
>CAYXFC010000096.1:0-4203 GCA_964464155.1 uncultured Pseudomonadales bacterium | reverse complement strand
AGCTATTTAAAGGACTGGTATAAACAAAAGGCAATCATGAGATCTATAATAGTTAATAATGATATCAAAACTCATTCAACTTTTTTAATTAATGATCAAACTCAATACCTTAATGTCAATGATCGTAAGTATCGTTTTTATGAATATGCTGGTATATTTAAACATGTATATGGAGATGAAACTAGGTTTGCAATTAATAAAAATGAATACTTTATTGAGAAAGGTTTTGCTACCTACAGGCCATTTTTTAATAAATTATCTAATTTGAGTAACTATGTAGAGAAATCCCCAGAGTACGAAATTATTATTCTGCCTGGGAAGGAAGCGTTTTCAACAAAAAACACTCTTCAGTTATTACTTCTTGATCTGACTTCAAAGGAATTATTCAATCAAAGGATTATAAATTTCATTACAATAAATACAGTTTCTCTAAAAGTATAATTTTAATCTGGTCGATAGCTTAGTTTATTAATAACGAAGATTGTAAATGTAGTAATAATACTTTGAGATAAATTTGGTAAAATTACCAAACTATAATTATTATATATACGATAATCCAATATCCTATTTTATCCGTCTAATATATAATTAAGCTTCAATAATTGTATCGTATATTAGTTAGTTTTATGAAAAACTGTTTAATTTATATTATTTCCCCAACTCATGTAATTTCTACAATGTCAGCAATAAAGACACTTCATAAGGATAGTATTAATATTAAAGCATTAATACACCATCCATATCTTCCATCTAAAAAAGCCAATGTAATAAAAAAAATTATCATTGATATGCTTTCCGCTTTCCCTGAGGTGAAGGAAACTATATATATTGAGCAAGATACTGTTAATCTGGAAAACAAAGGAAGAGATATCGATAATTCAATTTCAATTTTAAAAAAAAGGATTAAAGATCATAGTTTTGATGAGATTTATTATACTGTGGATTTTGTAGGTAATATGACGAAAGCTTTATTTACAAATTATCCAAATGCAACTAAAACTACGGTAGGAGACGCTTTTGGACTAATATTTGATGAGGAACTACATTGTTCATTAGCAAGCAATACACCAAAACCCAATAAAAATAAATTTAGAACTATGGCGCTAACGTTTATTGATTACTTTAGAAGAAAACCTCAAAAAATGAAAAGAGAGCTTGCTAATCTAGCTTGTTTAATTTTACCTGTTTACCAAACTAAAAATTGTCTGATGGATATACCACTTGTAGTCTGCAAAAAAGATTTTGTATTAAATATTATTGGTTCCTGTAGAAATAATTGCCAGAATTTTAATAAATATGTTAATCATTTGTATACTGTATATATGGACGTTAATAAGTATTTATTGCTTACAGATAACTTTAGCGAAGGTAGCTTTTTTGAGCTTGGAAAAGAGATAGAAATGTATTCAGAGATAATCCGAAAAAATTGCAAATAAGGAGATGTAATATTTATTAAACCACACCCTGGAGACATATATCAAAAAGCTAAAATATTACAAAGTAACTTCAGTAACTTAAAGATTGTCGAATTGGATAGGAAATATAATCGTTTTCCCATTGAAATGTGGGGGAAGCTAGTAATTAATAGTAGTGTGATTAGTTTGTCATATCCAATACTTTCTTTAAAATATCTATATAATATTGATGTGATTAAACCGTTAAACACTCTTTTTATTAAAAAATGGTTTCCAAAATGGTTGTGGAAATCATATATTAATGCAATGAACTTATATATGAATCCCTTAAAAAAGTTAGAAACATGGAATGGTAGTAGTGTAATATGGAAAGGAGATAAATAAGTATGGTAACTTCTGAAACGAAGCCAATTTACCCAGCTAGATTTTCATCCAAAATATATTCATTTCTCATAAAAAGTAAGTTTAAAAACTGGGGAAAAGACTCTTATATTCAATTTCCCTCTACAATAAGAAATCCACAAACAATAACTATTGGAATGAATGTATTTATTAGAGAACATAGTTGGCTTAATGTATCTAATACAAGAACTGATGATAGGGCTACTTTAATTATTGGAAATAATACATACATTGGTCGTTTTACCCAAATAAATGCATTATCTGATGTGATAATTGAGTCAAACGTTTTAATTGCTGATCGAGTCTTTATTAGTGATGTAGATCATTCTTTTGAGGATGTTAACACTCCAATTATTTTTCAAAAGGTTCGTTCCAAAGGACCTGTAAAACTTAAAACTGGTTGTTGGATTGGAATAGGAGCAGTTATACTACCAGGAGTAACCATAGGCGAGAATTCCATTGTCGGAGCAAATGCAGTCGTTACTCACGATGTGCCACCCAATACTATTGTTACTGGGATTCCAGCAAAATTATTAAAAAAAATTGGCTAATATATGAATATATCAACTACCTTTTACAGGTTAATTAACTATTACTTTGTACCGCTTGCAAATAAATTCTTCAATCTATTTGGAGTAGTGGAATTACCAACCTATGAATAATCCGGGTCCTAAATTCGTTTCTAGAGAACTGAAAAAAATTGGTTATAAAGGGAATATTACATATATTAATGGAGACAGCCACAAACTTATACCTAAGTACTTTAAGGATAATCCAAATGAATTTTTCGACATTATAACTGTTGATGGTGATCATAGTGCTGATGGTGCAAGCCTGGATTTGAGAGATGTATTACCTCACTTAAAAATTGGTGGAGTAGTAATATTTGATGATATCTGTCAAAGAAATATGGAATATCTACGCAAAGTATGGAAAAAATATGTGTCTGATAACTCTAGATATAGATGTTGGGAATATGATGATCTAGGATTAGGTATTGCAGTTGGTATACGACAATACTAACGTCAATTATTAAACCCTTGTTATTAATATTATGGAAAAACTTAAAAAGATTTTAATTACTGGCGCAGATGGTTTCATCGGATCACATCTTACCGAAGCTCTATTAAAAAAAGGGTATGATGTTCGAGCCTTCGTCTATTACAACTCATTTAATAGCTGGGGATGGCTTGACCATATTGACCCTAAAATAAAAAATAGTTTAGATGTTTTTATGGGAGATATTCGGGACGGGTATCAAGTAGAAACAGCATTAAAAGGGTGTAACGCAGTACTCCATTTGGCTGCTCTCATTGCAATCCCCTATTCTTATAATGCTCCGCAGTCGTATATAGACACTAATATCAAGGGAACGCTTAATATTCTTCAGGCATCCCGAAAACTGGGAACTGCCAAAGTCATACATACCTCAACCAGTGAAGTATATGGTACGGCCAAGTTTGTGCCTATAACTGAAGAACATCCGCTTTGCGGACAGTCCCCCTATTCAGCCTCAAAAATTGGAGCAGATCAACTGGCTATATCGTTTTACTCGTCCTTTAATACTCCAGTTACTATTATCCGACCTTTTAATACGTATGGTCCACGCCAATCTTGCCGTGCTGTAATACCTACTATTATTACTCAGATCGCCAATGGTCAAAAAAATATCAAACTGGGAACGATTAGTCCAACGAGAGATTTTAGTTATGTTGACGATACTGTATTGGGATTTATTTCAGCCCTAGAGTCAGACAATGCTATTGGTGAAATAATTAATATTGGCAGTGGATTTGAAATTTCTATAGAAAACACTGTAAAAACTATTGCAAAACTGATGCAAAAAGATGTAACTATTGAATGTGAAAAAGAACGGATTAGACCAGAAAATAGCGAAGTCGAACGTTTATGTGCCTCTAATGCCAAAGCAAAGAAAATACTTAATTGGTCACCCAAATATGGAGGTATAGATGGATTTGAAAAAGGCCTTAGAAAAACTATTAAATGGTTTACTGAGCCCGATAATCTGTCGCTATATAAGTCTGCTAATTATACGATATGAAAAATTCTACAATCTCCCAAGAAGTACTGTCAGTATTGAAATCAGTAAATAAAGATCAAAAAAATCCGCTTCCGCTTCATGAACCAACCTTTGCTGGTAATGAATGGAAATATGTTAAGGATTGTTTAGATACAGGCTGGGTGTCATCTGTAGGCGATTATGTCGATCAGTTTGAAAATAAATTAGCAGAATTTACTGGTATTAAACGAGCCGTTGCCGTAGTCAATGGTACTGCTGCTTTGCATATGTCGCTACTTCTCTCAGGAGTTAAGTCAAATGACGAAGTCCTTACTCCAACATTGTCCTTTGTTGCAACTGCAAATG
>CAYXFC010000095.1:0-4204 GCA_964464155.1 uncultured Pseudomonadales bacterium | reverse complement strand
AAGTCAGATAATACAATCATGGCTTGTTAATCTTAAACAAGGAGCCAAAATTCAGACATTCTAAAATATTGAAGAAGAAATTAACAACTTTTGATAATCAAAGCTGCAATCTTTAACGTTAATCTATATTAGCTTTTTTGGGAAACAAACAGTTACTCCTGTTCATTTTTCATTTATTGACTATTGAGTGTGATCCTGCTTGAATTGATTAAACATAAAAAAGTTATTATTTTTATGACACTAAAATTTTTCAAGGGTTTTACTTACGCTTTTGTTGGTATTCAAACAGCATTTAGGTCACAACTGAATCTTAAAATTCATATTTTAGCAGTTAGTATAGTCTGTATTTTTTCATGGCTAATAAAAGTTTCGATAACGGATTTTGTAATATTCCTACTACTTTTTTCTATAGTTATTGCAAGTGAGCTTTTTAATACCTGTATTGAAGAAATTGCTAACTTTGTTCGAGATTTACATAAATTAGATTACAAAGCTACTAAAAATTTACGCGATATGGCAGCCGGAGCAGTTTTGGTAAATGCAATAGTGGCTACTATCATTGGTTTGTTAATTTTTGCTAAATATCTTTAAGACTAAAAAAGACTCTCAATCGAGAGCCTTTTTTATTATTTCCATAAAATCAGACTAATCCAATCTTAGATCCTTTAGATAAGATTTAAAATCTTCTCCCATTTCTTCGTGACGCAGGGCAAATTCTACAACTGTTTTGAGGTATTCCAATTTATTTCCTGTATCATAATATTTACCATCTTTTATCTCAGCTGCCAGCACACGTTTTTTATCTCTTAGCATCAACTTAAGTGCATCATTATAATAAAGCTCTGCGCCTGGCTTTAGATTTGCCAAAACTTCATCTAGATAATCAAAGATGTCTGGTGTAAATAAAAAGCCAGAAACATTAGCTAAATCAGAGGGAGCATTTTCTTTGCCCGGTTTTTCGATAATTACCTCGCAGTCGATAATTCCATCTTCAATCTCTTTTCCGCCCGCAATTCCATAGCGTTCATAATCTTCGTCCTTACTACAACGAACACTAGACATAACTGAACAACCATACTTTTCATATACCTTTAGTAACTGCTTAAATCTGGAAGGTGCTGCATAAATAAAATCATCACTCCAGGTATAAATAAAAGGTTCGTTGCCCACAATTTTGCGTACGTTAATCAGGGGAGTCCCATTGCCATATGGGCCTTTTTGTCTTACATATACAAAATTTGCCATATTGCTGGTTTTTTCTACTAGATCCAATAATGGCTTCTTTTTCTCACCTCCCATTTTTAGATTTTCAATCAGATCTAGATTAGGGTTATCGAAATGATCTTCTATAGTTCTTTTATGATAACCTGTCACCATAATAATGTCTGTTATCCCAGCATCTACTAATTCTTCAACAATATATTGAATAATTGGTTTATCAACGATAGGCAACATTTCTTTGGGCATCGCCTTAGTTTGAGGTAAAAATCTTGTTCCGAATCCGGCTGCAGGAATTACTGCTTTGGTGATTTTTTTCATACCCTTTGTCCTTTCTTATAACAGATATATTTAATGAAAATGTGGCCAATATGATTAAGAATAATTACCACAACCTTTCAATTCTATAGCAGTTTATTGATTATTGCAAAACTCTATCTAAACCCTTATAATACTTGACATAGACCGCTATCATAGCGGTTTTTTGTTTAATAAAGATTTATTAAAAATACAGTATACTATAGTGTTAGGAAGAGATGATTTGAGAAAATTCCTTTTATAATTCCTCATCTCATTTATTACCAGCAAAATGACTGAATTAACTTTTACTACACCAGACTTTGGTTCAAGCCCTAAGGAATATTTACAAGAGGTCAAGGCTGAACTTAAAAAAGTCGCCTGGCCAAGCAGAGAATCATTAATTCAATCAACTACTTTAGTAATTTTGGTAAGCGTGGCAGTAGGTGCTTTTTTAGGGGGATTAGATTATTTATTTACTAGCTTATTGGCAATAATACTCTAATTTAAGAATTAAGAATTAAAATTATGGAAAATCTATCAATCCATAATTAATTATTCGTGATTCAACAACAAACATGACAAATAAAACAACCAAAAGTAAAAAGACAGAAAAAAAAGTAGTAAAAAAAACTACCGAGACTGTCGTAGCTCCTACTGTAATTGAGTCAGCAGCTGATCTTATCGAAAAACCAGTAGAAGGTAATCACGTATTGATTTCCAAAACAGAAGATACACGAGCCCGTTGGTATGTAGTTCACACCTATTCAGGACACGAAAACAAAGTAGCAGCCGCACTTAAACAAAGAGTTGAGTCTATGGATCAAACAGATTTGATTTTTGAAATTTTAATCCCTACTCAAAACAAAATTAAAATTACTAAAGGCAAAAAACAAACTATCGCTGAAAAAATTTTCCCAGGCTACATTATTGTTAAAATGGTTTTGACAGATGATTCCTGGTTAACAGTTCGTACTACTAGCGGAGTTACTGCCTTTATCGGAATTGGCAATAAACCGACTCCTATTTCCGAAAAAGAGGTAGAAGTAATCATGAAGTTTATGCAGCAGGCTGCACCTAAGTATAAAGCTACCTTTACACCAGGCGAAGCCGTTAAAATCGTTGATGGACCATTTAATGATTTCTTAGGTTCAGTGGAGTCAATTGATCAAGACAAAGGTAAAGTAAAAGTTTTAGTCTCTATTTTTGGACGCGAAACTCCGGTTGAACTGGACTTTCTACAAATAGCCAAAATATAGTTAATTTTTATCAGATTGAATTTGAATATAGTTAATATTTAGGTATAATAGCTGTTTGTTATTACAACAAAACTTATGGCAAAAAAAGTCAAAATTATTCTCAAATTAAATATTGCCGGTGGTAAAGCAAACCCTGCTCCTCCAATTGGTCCTGCCTTGGGTCAACATGGAGTAGCTATTATGGAATTTTGCAAACAATACAATGAGGCTACAAAAGATCGTATGGGAGAGGTTATTCCAGCATTAGTGACTATATATGAAGACCGCTCTTTTACTTTTATACTGAAAAAGCCACCCGTATCTGAATTGATTAAAAAATCACTCAAAATTGATAAAGGTTCATCCAAAGCTGGTAAAGAAATGCTTAAACAAACACTTACTCAGGAACAGGCTGATGCTATTGCTAAAGATAAAATGGAAGATCTTAATACCAAAGATATTGAGGCAGCTAAAAAAATTGTTTTTGGTACAGCCCGCTCAATGGGGATTAAAGCAGCATAAAAAAATATGGGTAAAAAACGTAATATCACCATGGACGAAAATCAGGAACAAGCAGTACAGCAAGGTTCCTATAATAAATATTCTCAAAGATCATCCGATCCCTTTGATCTACCAGAAGAGTTTGCCATGATTACCGCTGCCGATGAAGCCAGAAGACAGCAAGCCAAACTAGATAATGGTGAAATTAAAACAACTGAATTACAGACAGAGAAGAAAACTAAAATTCGTACAAAAAAAATTAGATCTAAGCATTATAAAAATCTTAAAACTAAAGTTGACCCCAAACAAAAATTATCCCCTAAAGAAGCTATTGAGTTATTACTTAAACTTTCTAAAGAGAAATTTGACTCTTCTTTTGAGTTAAACTTAGTGAGTAAAAAAGATGTTCTTTCTGGAACAATAGATCTCCCCTTTGGTACTGGTAAACAAAAGAAGGTGGTAATTTTTAGCGATGAGATATTAAAACAAATTGAAGCTAAAGAGATTAATTTTGATGTTTTAATAGCCAAACCAGAAGATATGGGTAAGCTTGCTAAATATGCTAAAATTCTAGGGCCAAAAGGTCTAATGCCAAACCCCAAAAACGGAACTGTTACCAAAGAACCCCAAAAGGCAGCTAAAGATTTGAGTGGTAACAAACTATATTATAAAACAGAGAAAAAAGCTCCCTTAATCCATTTAAGCTTTGGTAAGCGATCATTTGGTCAAGATAAATTAGTTGCTAACTTAACAGCTATTTTTACATCAATTAATTCTAAAATCCTAAAATCAGCTACAATTTGCTCTTCTATGAGTCCTTCTATTAAAATCGACTTGGAACATTTGTCAGTTTAATATTCCAATAAATATATAGTTTTCTTATTAATCTTAATTAGGCTTTTAAATAAATAATTTATAACTATGGATTTTATACAAAAGAAAAAAGAATT
>CAYXFC010000094.1:0-4213 GCA_964464155.1 uncultured Pseudomonadales bacterium | reverse complement strand
AGAGACGAGGCTTTTTCTAGTCTGTTATCACAGCAAAATATTATTGAAATAATAAAAAGCACTTCATTGGATTACAACCCACCGTTTTTTTACATCTTACTTCACATATGGCAAAAATTTTTTGGATTATTCCCAGTTTGGCAAAGACTGTTACCTCTTTTATTCTCAGTTCTGACGATTGTTAGCATTTACCATAGTTTACCAAAATTATTTAAGCTAAATCATGCTTTGTTTAAGTATTTACTACTTTTCTTTCTTGTTAGTAACGGATCGATTTTTTACTATTCTTATGAACTCCGTCCCTATTCAATGCTTATGTTTTTAGCTTATTTATGTCTGTACTGGGCATATAAATATACCAACCAACCAACAAACAGAAATAGGAACTTTTTTATTATTAGTTCCATAGCTTTACTTTATACGCAAACATTAGGAATATTTTGGTTTGCGATTGTTTTTTGCGGACTAACTTTATCTCTTATATTTTTAAAAAAATTTGATGCATTAAAAAAAATATTATTAACCAGCCTAATTATTTTTAGTTTATACATTCCTTGGCTGTTTATTATATTGCATCAATATCAGCAATTTGCTGGTTCATTTTGGTTAGAATTTAAACCTGCCGAAAAATTATATAACTTGAGCGCTTTGTTTGCTTTTAATGAAGGACCGCTCCATTTTGAACTTGGATTTTATAAAATTATTTATCAAAATCTTTATTATATTTTAATTACAGTATTAATATTTGGGTTTCTTAAAAAAGGTTTTATTAGATTGACTAGTTTCTCTATAACATTGGGTTTAGTATTTTTATACTATATTTCTTACTATAAACCGTTATTCTATGGACGATATTTTGTCTTTTTGGCCCCAATGGTATCTATTTTAGAAGCATATATGGCATATTATTTAATTTCTAAAATAACTAATAAAAATTATCAAAAAATTATTAAATTAACTTTATTTAATTTTTTAGGACTGTTTTATTTATTTAACATGTATTATTTATGGAGTGATTATTTTTTAGGGGTATCAAGGGTAGACTATTCTTTAATTAAAAATGTTAACACAGACAGTTTATATACAACTAGTGATTTAGACATTATGTCTTGTATGATATATCATCCAAACTGTTATTTTGTTAAAAGTCATCATGAAATCAAAAACTATACCGGTATACTCCAGTTGCAACAGAAACCTATATTAAATTCTTGGGAAAATATAAGCGGTGATAATATTGGGATTATCTTTAGAGATGACGAATATCAAGACATTGAAAACACAATTTTAAATCAAGGATATTCTCAAAATGACATTTTCAGCTTAGGAGATAATACTTATTTAAGTATTTTAACTAAACGACCTTTGAATATTTATAACTAAACTTTTTCTGTGACTTTGTATTCAATATATTTACCCAACATTAATCTTGTGTGAGCATCTAAGCCAGGTAGGGCAGAAAAAAACAGCCCCACCAAAGGCATTAATAAAAATTCAAATGGCATTAAAACTTTTCTTTTCCAGGAGACAGTTTCTTTATCAGGTCTGGCTTGCCAGTCTATAAAAATCGTAACCAGCAATGATATTAAAGAAATAGTTAGAATTGCTGAAGAAGTTTGGGGCAAGCTTTTACCTAAAACTGTTCTAGCAAATACTGGATTAAGCAACGGTGGTAGAGTAGCTCCAATTGTAACAGCAAACCAATTAACAGGCCAAAGAAAATGATCTTCTAAAACTTTCAAGACTCTAATTGTTTTATCCCAAAAAGGAATATTTTTTGCTTTTAACCACTGTTGAATAATCCATGGATCATCAGATGTCCCCCAAGCCCATCGCTTTACCTGCTCGTATTGATTAATCATTGTTTTTCCAAAAGTAGAAGATTGAGCGGCATCTGCATAAACTGGCAAAAATATTGGTTCCACGGCCACTTTACCATCAGTTTTGAAATACGCCTTAAAGAAAATACGATAATCTTCTGGAATAACATCAGTATCCCAATAACCAATTTCATCAATCATTTTTAAAGAAGTTGAATAAGTGGAAAAATTAATTAAACGATCTTTACGATTAAGCATTGCTATTTGAGTGATACTGGCAATGGTAGAAAAAACACGAATAGGGGCTGGGATTTTCCAGATATTATTATAATAAAGAATAGCTGGTTGCCAAATCCGTTCAAAACGGTGGGGATGATCTAGAAATTTGTAAGTTAAAGCAGCAAAATGCTGATAGTGAAAACGGGCGTCAACATCTTCGGAAGTAATTGTACAATATCTAATATTTAGTTTTTTCTTTTCCACAATCTCTCTTTTGGCTGTTTTGGCAGCCCAAGCCATATTTGATGATTTCCCTACCACCTCTCCAGTAATAGCCGGATGAAAACTCGCAATAAATGAACCAAAAACATCGTGATATTTTTTTGTTAAAGTTTCCACCTTTTCATAAGCACTTGGCCCCTCTCTTTGTTCACAGCCTAAAACTATATGGAGATTCTTCAGAGGAAAAGATTGGGCTGCTAGTGCATCTAGAGTTCTTTGGATGATATAAATAGGTTCTTTATAATTAGGAATAATAATAATATGTTGGACTTTTTGCCAATCATAAAAACCCTCTAGGTCTCCCATCCAATCATAAGAAGAGTTTGCTTTAATTTTGAAAAAAGATACAACTGCTAACAGTCCCAGACTTAAAGACTTATAAAGCCAGTAAACATCAAAAGCGATTATGTAATAAGCTACGATGGTAGGGATCAATAGTGATCCCCATATCGGAAATAAAATTAAAGACCATGAGAAAAATCCAGGGAGGATTTCTAAATAACGTTGTAGTTTAGTTGAATTAATTGCCATAACATTATTATATATATTATATATTGAATAGTTTCTTGGTATTTTGAGTTGTTAGTTTAACTACTTCTTCATAAATTATGTTTTTAATCTGGGCAAGTTTGTGCGCAGTATACACCATAAGAGCTGGTTCATTTATGGAATATTTTGTTTTAGTTTCTTTAGGCACAAGATATGGTGAATCAGTCTCCAGTACAATTCTTTCCATTGGGATTTCTTTTACAGTTTCGGCCAAACCTTGATCAGTAGTAATTAAGCCTCCCAAGCCAAAATAAAAGCTGGTTTGTTTAATAATTTGTTTGGCAAATGACTTTCTTTGGCAGAAGCAATGGAATACTCCAGTTAATTTTGGTAATTGCGAAACTATATTGAAAATATCGTTATTTGCTTTTCGGTTGTGGATTATCATAGGTAAATGGTATTTTTGCGCCCATTTAATATGTGTTTGAAACAAATTTATTTGTTTTGTTTTTAATATTGTAATATCTTGTGTTTCTATTTCTGGAAAAGAAAAATCTAGACCGCACTCGCCAATAGCAACTAATTTGTCTGGTTTTTGGGATAACTCGTCTTCAATTTCTTGAATATGAAGATTTAGGTCATTTTCAGTTAAGTTTTCAATTTCAGTAGGGTAAATACCAACAGCGTAATAGATGTTATCAAACTGTTTGGAAAGCATTTTGATTTTGGATAAAGATTTTGCATTAACACTAGGAATAATTATTTTATGTACACCAGCTTTATTGGCAGTTTGAAATTTTTGCTCAGGATTATCTAATATATCGAGATGACAATGGGTATCAATTAAGATCATGTTTTTTATTAAAATATTAAATTCTTGGAAAAAGAGGATTATTAACCACCACCTTGTTGTGAAAAGGTAAAGGATGCCAAGAGTCTTTTATAAGCGGTTTTTCAACTAATAAAGAGTTTATGTTTAATCTTTTGGCAATCTCAATAGCTGTTGTAGGTAAAAATGGATAAATCATCCATGTAATTTGATGAATATGTTCCAATAATTCATAAATTACTTCTTCTAGCCCTTTTTGTTTTTCTGGTTTATTTGCTATTTCCCAAGGTTTTTGATCATTAATAAATTTATCTACTTTCGTAATATACTCTTGCACGATCATTAAAGCTTCATGAAACTGGTAGCTGCGCAACTTCTTATCATATTTTTTCCAGTAAACTACATCTTGTTTTGAAATATTAACTTGTTTTTCTTGATTGATAGCTGGTATCTTCCCATTACAAAATTTAGATGCTAAAGTAAGGCCGCGCTGGACTAAATTTCCTAATCCATTGGCTAAGTCAGAGTTATAAATTTCTATAAATCTTTTTTCAGTAAAATCACCATCTTCAAA
>CAYXFC010000093.1:0-4287 GCA_964464155.1 uncultured Pseudomonadales bacterium | reverse complement strand
GTTTGAGCCAAGCTAACATGGGGAATAATTACTAACATTAATAATAAAGTAATAAAGATTGTTTTTATAAATTTTTGCATATTTTATTGTGATGGAATAGCATCTACTTCTGTACTATATACAAGTTCAATTACTTTTGTAAGACTTGTAGTATTAAAATCAGTTACAGTTATTTTGATAGTATTTGCTCCTTTGATTAATTCCATGGATTGCTGAAAAACACCATTTTCATCAGCTTGCACAATCAAGTCATTATCATCAGTTATGATTGCAACCATAGCATTGGGTAATGTTGTACCTTCAACTTTGACCTCTGGATCACTGACCACAATTCCATCCTGGGGACTTGACACTGACAATGTTAATTCCGGTTCAGTGTCATTAAGTGGAGAAGGAGTTAAAGAATTGGTTAAATTTGGATTCGATTTCTGTTTTTGAGATAAAGCTTGATTAGCTGTATAAATTCCATAGGTAACAACTAACCCAACTATCAACCCAAAAATAACAGCAAAAAAGATTTCTTTGCGCATATCATAGGGACTTTAACATTACAGGCGTGGGTTGTCAAGTTAAGAGAAACATGATAATTTATTGGGGATTGGTAAAATAGTAGAGTATACTAAATTGCTCGAAGTTATTTTTATATAGTAATTGTTAAATAGCTAGATTGTTAAATAGTAGAGGCCTTATCTTTGGAGAGCAAAAATAAACAATTGGCAATATAACAATTTAATAATGATTATTTCATATCTTGGTCATTCCAGTTTTAAGATAAAAACCAACACTGCGACTTTAATTACCGATCCTTTTGATAATAGTACAGGATTACATTTTGTTAAACAGGAATCAGATATTGTCACGATATCTCATCAGCATCAAGACCATAATAATAAAGCAGGAATTAAAAATGATAACTGTTTTTTTATTGAAAATCCGGGGGAATATGAAATCAAAGATGTCATGATTCGAAGTTATAAGACATTTCATGATAGTGAAAATGGGGCATTAAGAGGCGAAAATTATATTTTTTTAATTCAAACAGAAGGACAAACTATTTGTCATCTGGGAGATTTGGGTCATGAGCTTTCTGATAAGATTTACAAAGAAATTGAAGCCACTGATATTTTGATGATTCCTGTTGGAGGGACATATACAATTGATGCTTCGTTGGCTACTAAGATAGTGCATAAAGTTGAACCATCTATCGTTTTACCTATGCATTATAAAACTGCTGGTTTAGCCTCAAGGTTTGACCAGCTAACAAGTATTGATGAATTTGCAAACAAACTAAATGCGAGTATTACTCGCGAAGAAAAACTCAACGTAAAGGATAGTAGTTTGCCAGAAGAGACTATGGTTTATCAATTAGAAATAAAAGGGTAGCTTTTAGCTTTTTGCGTATAGCTAACTACTAACAGCCAAAAGCCAAAGACATTATTTTGGATCCACGTATTCCACCTCACGATCTTGATGTTGAACAATCGCTTCTGGGAGCCATATTGATTGATAAAGAGGCAATTGTTGATGTTAGTGCCAAATTATCATCAGAACATTTTTATTCTCCCTCTCACCAAGCTATATACGAAGCCATGCTGCAACTTTACGAAAACCGTGACCCAATCGATATTCTTACTCTAGGTGATAGTTTGAAAAAAGCTAAACAATTAAATAAAATTGGAGGTAGTGACTATTTAGCTTTGCTAGCAGAAAAAGTGCCTACAGCAGCTAACAGTGTCAAATATGGAGAAATCATTCGTGACCTAGCTCACAAAAGAGAATTGATTCGCATTGGATCCTCAATTGTTGAAAAAGCTTTTGATGATAGTTCAACAGCCTCTGGTCTTTTGGAGAACACCGAGCGTGACATTTTTGCGCTTTCTCAGAAAAATTTATCTCAAAACTTTATTTTGATTCGCGATGCTTTGGCAGATAGTTTTGATAGACTGGATGAGCTACATAAACATGCTGGAGGGTTAAGAGGAGTTCCTACTGGATTTAAGGATCTTGATGATACTTTGGCTGGCATGCAAAACAGTAATTTGCTCATTTTAGCTGCTCGTCCAGGCATGGGAAAGACTGCTTTATGTCTTAATATCGCTCAACATGCGGCAGCACATGCCAAACTGCCAGTTGGGATTTTTTCTTTGGAAATGAGTAAAGAAGAGTTAGTAGATCGTTTGATTGTATCTGAGGCAGATATCGATGCCTGGAGGCTAAAAACTGGCAATCTAAAAGAGGCTGATTTTGCCAAAATTTCTGATGCTATGGGTAGACTGGGTGATGCTCCGATATTTATTGATGATACACCTGGAATAGGAATTATGGAAATGAGAACTAAAGCTAGAAGATTACAATCTGAGCATGGTGTAAAACTTCTGATAGTTGATTACTTACAATTGGTTATATCATCTCGTCAGCATGAAAATCGGGTACAAGAAGTTTCTGAAGTTTCTCAGTCACTTAAGAATTTAGCTAGAGAATTAAAAATACCAGTACTGGCATTATCTCAACTTTCACGGGCGGTAGAATCAAGAGGAATTAAAGAACCTCAACTAGCTGATTTGCGTGAGTCAGGGGCTATTGAGCAAGATGCAGATGTAGTCATGTTTTTGTATCGTCCTGATGATGAAAACTTGGAGCAAATAGCATTAAAAATTGCCAAACATCGTAACGGTGCATTAAAAAACATAAACCTATTCTTCCGTGGCGATCGTGTTAAGTTTTTTGGAATGGAGAAAAAGAGAGATTAAATGTGCCGCGGGCCGGGATCGAACCGGCATGAACTTGGAAGTTCATAAGTTTTTGAGACTTACGCGTCTACCAATTCCGCCACCGCGGCAATAAAGTTTTTTCAAAACAAACTACAGATATGTATTTTATCAGAAATTTTCATTTTTAAGTGATAGAATATGAAAGTTAATAAGAAATTAAGCAATATAGTAATAGGGATATAAAGTTGAAAAAAGTAATTTATTTTATCTCTTTATATCTTTAATGCTAACTTTATGTTTTCTGCAGTCAATCTTCGTATCGGATCAGTTTTTATTTACAAGGAAGAACCATATAAGGTTTTGGAATTTAAACATACACATATGGGGAGGGGATCGGCTGATGTTCGGCTAAAAATCAAAGGGATTCTAAACGGTAATGTAGTTCAAGTAGTTTTTGCACCAGGGGAACGTTTTGAAGAAGCCAATTTAACCAAGAAGAAAATGCAATATTTATATAAAGACGGAGACTCTTTATTTTTTATGAATCCAGAAACGTATGAACAGATAGAATTAAACCGGACTGAATTAGGTGATGAGGTTGATTTTTTACAAGATGGAGAAACTTACAACGTAGCAAATTGGGATGAAAAACCAATTAGTGTTGAGGTGCCACCTAAGGTTGTTGTGGAAGTGACTGAATGTGACCCAGGAATTAAAGGTAATAGTGCAGCTAACATGTATAAATCTGGTATGGTAACAGGGAATATTCCAGTGCGGATTCCGTTATTTATTGAAAAAGGTGAAAAGATCAGAATCGATACAACAGATAGAAAATATGTTGAACGGGCCAAATAACCATATATTTTATCATTACTAAATAATTTGAGATTTTAATTAGAAGGATTGTTTTTTAATTAACCTTGAAGAGTTGAAATTATTTTAATAAATAATACAAACATAAAGAAGCTAATCCCCATTGGCTTAAATTTCCCCAAACGATATTTGCATCTGCTTGGTGATTATGTTGGAAATCCATAATTTTTTTCATTAATTTACTGCGATGATTGAAAAAGTAATATGGTATTTCAATAATATCTGGCAAAATAGAAAAAAAGGCAGCTGCAAATAATACACTAATTGCTGATATATTTGGATATACTTTACTGGAAAAGAAAAAGACAAAACCGAGACTTGTCAAACAATCAATGATAATAATTGTTAAAGAATTTCTTTGGATTTTGCCGAATTTTTTAATCTCCGTAAAAATGTGTGGGTTCCAGTGGGGAAAGAAGAAATCAAATATCATATGGCTAATAAAGGCCATTGGTAAAGCAAACCAGATAGGAAATATCTTGGTTAAATACAGTGCGAATAAAATATGGGGTGTAAGTAACATATATAAATATCAACTATCAGTATCAAGCATTAAGTATGAATAAATGATGAATACTAAATTAACAAATCAATTCAGGATAATATTTTTAAGAAAATAAATAACTCATTGGGAAAAAAATCAATAATTATTATTGCTGTTTTGGTTTTTCTTGGCTTATCTTTAGCGGCTCCAGATTTTGCT
>CAYXFC010000092.1:0-4306 GCA_964464155.1 uncultured Pseudomonadales bacterium | reverse complement strand
TAAAGAGCGTTTATAGTGACTGGAAACCGAGAGATTTTTTTATGACCATTCGAGTTGTTACTACTGCTTTTCCAGTTACTCCTCCCCTATTTGAATCTATAGAAATTTTAGGAAAAGAATTGGTTATTAAAAGGATTGAAAGTGTAACTTCTAGACTATAAATGCTAAAATACTTCAGTCATTTCGAGCGAAGTCTAGAAATCTTTTAAATTGGGAGATCGTCTAATGGCAGGACGTCGCGCTCTGAACGCGAAAATCCAGGTTCGAGCCCTGGTCACCCAGCCAGAGACAAATATCCTGCTATAACGCATGATTATTTGTATTAAGTGGAAGGCGAGAAGTTTATGGTGAGCTTACCGAACCAAGCCCTGGTCACCCAGCCTCGATGATCCCTTTCGTTTATAGATACATTGATGAAACTTATTCTGATTATTGGTAATTTAGAATTTCAATCTTTTGATATAATAATACTGGATGAAAAAATATAGATCTTCAAATAAAGGTTTTGTTTACGTCAGGCATCATTTAGATGTCTGACTTGTCATGCTATTATTTCCAACACTTCATTAGGTACAAAACATCGTAATCATTGTCCATTATGCTTGTGGTCTAGACATCTGGATCTTAAAATACCGGGAGACAGGAAATCTACGTGTGGTACCAGAATGAAACCGATTGGTTTAACCCTAAAACATATTGTCTACAATCCGTTTACGAGTAGAAAAAGTGGTGAGTTAATGATTGTTCATCTTTGCTTGAACTGTGGAAAAATCTCAGCCAATCGGATTGCTGGGGATGATAACACTCAGAGTATAATAGATTTGATCAATGAACCAATAGTATTAAATACTAAGACACTTAATAGCTTTAGTAATTTGGGTATCATACTACTTACTCATCAAGATAGAGAACAGGTCATGGCTTGCCTATTTGGCTATCACCATACATAAACTTAAAGTTAAAATATTTACTTGGTAGGTTTGAAATTATCAAAAAGTTCGAAATACATTCCAGACTTTCAACCAACTTCTCTATATAAAAGTACAACTGGTTATACTATTTTTGTTCTTGCTTTTTTAATTTATGGTTCAAAATCCTTAATATAAGTAATATAAATATTATCTTTATCATCAATATTTTTACATTAGGTTATTTTTTGTTTATTTGTAGTAGAATAAATCGGTTTGAGATTATTATATAAAATGTAAAGGTGTTTAATATGGTTTATAAAACTCAAATAATTGGATTTATTTTTATTACTTTTATTGTTGGTTTTGCAATTGGGCAAGTTATCCATATTTCATATGGACAGGATAATGCAATCAAGATTAAAGAAACTAGATTAGCCGAAAACTACAAATTTATTAATCCTCTTTTAGAATGTGATGCTAATATTGGTTCATTTATATCAGCCAGAAATCTTAAAAACTCAGTTATCAGTTATATAAATAGCGAAAAAAATGCAGGGAATGTAAATGAAGTAGGAGTTTATTATCGGGACTTGAATAATGGTCCTACGTTTGGAATTAATGACGGAGAACAATTTACCCCAGCAAGTCTTCTCAAAGTACCGTTAATGATGGTTTATTTACGTTTGAGTGAAAAAGACAAAGAACTATTAAATAAAAAAGTGACTTATTCGGCGACGGAAAGCGCGTTTACTCAAGCGATTAAACCAGAAATTAAATTAGAATATGGTAAAGAGTATACCGTAGATGAACTAATTACTCATATGATTAGGTATTCTGATAATGGTGCGACTTCGGTTTTGTATACATTAATAGATAAAAACAAACTCAAAACGATATATGATGATTTGGGAGTTGTTATTACTAGTGATGATATAGATTCCAGTGATGTTATGACCATCAAAGACTACGCATCATTTTTCCGTATTTTGTACAACTCTTCTTATTTACAGAGAGATAATTCTGAGAAAGCTTTGCAATTGCTAAGTCAATCTACCTTCGAGGATGGAATTGTAGCTGGGGTACCAAAAGGTGTGGTTGTAGCACATAAATTTGGAGAAAGATATTATCCTCAAACTAGGGAAAATCAACTGCATGATTGTGGAATTATTTATAAATCATCTAATCCATATTTACTTTGTATAATGACAAAGGGAGATAAATTACAAAACTTAGAAAAAATTATTAGATCTATTTCTACTATTATCTATGATCACTAGAGTTTAAAAATAATAATCTAATCCTGTTCCGATTTATTTTTGTTAAGGTCAATATTTTCTAGAAAACGCTTCCAATTTTGAGTAATAGATTTTTCCTGACTAAAACGAATATCTTCATCTTCATCTTTATTTGATTCTAAATTAAAAGATCTATTGCTCTCACCTCTTGTTTCATCAAGTTTTTCATTTTCATAATTTTTCTCTTTATTCTCAAGGCTATTTTCATTTCCCTCCTGTTCTTGAACTTCATTATTTTCTGATTTATCTTTTTCATCTACTTCAAAATCTGTCTCAGCGGAAGGACTAGCTTCGATAACCTCTGATTTTATCTGATCATGCATCGGACTGGGTTTGGGTGAAGCTGTAGCAATAGGCTGACCACTAACCGCAGTAATAATAGGCGCAGAAATTTGTTTGAGCGGATATAAAGGTTGACCAGGTTGAGAATTTTGAGCTGCAATAACCAAACTACTTGATAAGAATAATAAGAAAATTACCAAAGCGAAAATCCATATTCTAGGTTTTTGCTGATAGCTGCCTTGAGGTGTAACAAGTTTATTTTCTAAATCAGCCCAAGATTGCTCAATCTGTTTTTCAGATGGTTTGATAAGAAAATATTCCTGTTTGAGCTGGTTTAATAATTGATTAGTGTTCATATCGAAAAATTTTAAGATTTTGTCTTAATTTTTTTAACAATCGATGCACTCTCACTCTAATTGTGCTTTCGTTTTTATTCATAATTAATGCTATTTCAGCCATTGGTAATTCTTCGAAATAACGCAAAATTAATATTTGTTTTTCACTACTTTCTAACATATTAAGGCTTTTGTACAAAATCTGGTTTTGATCTTTGACTTGTAATTGTTCGACCATTTCCTTGTTATTTGTAATAGGGATGTCATCATTTAAACTTAATTCGGATTTTTGTCTCTTATGATCTATAACTAAATTTCGGGCGATCATATATAAATAAGCTTTAAGACTACCATTTTCGGTTTTAAATTTAGGTATGGCTTTCCAAAGTTTAAGAAATGTTTCCTGGGTCAAATCTTTTGCCAAATTAGGCTCATATACAAGATAGTAAATAAACCGATAAATCGGTTCGTAAAATAATCTATATATATTACCAAAAGCCTCTTTATCTCCAGTTTTGGCGGCTTTAATAAGAATAAGCAAATCATTATCCATACGACGGTATTATACATACTCTAATATATATAACGTAAAAATTGTAGTTTTGTAACATTTTGAAAAGATTTGCGTTTAATGTATTAGAAAGGAGTAATTTATGAAAAAAAGATATTCAGCAATCATAGTATTTTTAGCAACAGCAATTACAACTATATTACTGGGGTTTATTACTTCAGCTTATGCCAAAGAGGAGGAACATGGTAAACAGGCAAGTGTATCTATTCAAAATAAACAACAAACTCAAATCCAATTAAATAGCGAGAATGAAGAAATAGATCAATTTCACTATCGGCAGCAGATTAAGAATAAAGAATTTACTATAATGGGAGTAATCGAAGACTTTGGAGATAATTGGATTAAGGTAAACTCCAAAACGATTAAAATTGATACTTTGGTTACCGGTGAAGTGGAACTAAAAGGGAAACTAGCAATTGGAGAGAAGATAAAAATTGAAGGCATTATTGACGACGAGACTTATTATGCCAAGCAATATATGATTATTGGAACTGGACAAGGAAGGTTCCAAGATGAAATTGAAAACGATGATTATAACGACGACGACGAAGATGAAGATGAAGATGACAAAGAACAAATTGTGATAAGCTCTCCATCTCCCATCGCTTCACCAATTGCAAGTCCCAGTCCGATAGTTAGTCCTTTACCAAAGGAGTCAATCGTAACTAGTTTTACTGGTAGTGACACAATGGCTGATACGCTTATTGATACAGAGAATATAGATAAAAAAGTGAGTTTACTAGAGGATATGGGAATTGAATTCCAAAAAGCGTGGGAACAAATACTTAAGTATCTTAAGGGTTTAAGTCAATAAAACAAGTCTTATATATTACAATAAAAAGCGCCTTTCAAGGCGCTTTTTGGGTCTGTCAATAGTTGTGTGTAAACGGCAGCTTCATAATTTTAATAATT
>CAYXFC010000091.1:0-4307 GCA_964464155.1 uncultured Pseudomonadales bacterium | reverse complement strand
AGACTAAATACTGAACAACAAACTACAGCAAGAGCTCTTTTCCGTTTTGCTAACTTACCTCATTTCCAAATGTGTCAAGCTGGATTGGAACTTCGTAATCCCAATGGTTCGTGGCTGATTAACCATCCTCTGGAAGATATTGATGGACTTAGACAACTTATGCAAAACCCAGAAACGAAATCGATAACCCCGTTCCATTTAGATATTTTTGTCCAGCAGTCTATTGATAAAGTATTGGAGTATATCGGTTTTGCCCAAAATCCGGAAGGTATTGTTAGTTTGAGAGAATATATGCAGTATGAAGGTAGATTGAGAGCGTCTAAAAAAAAGGAGAGGGATTAGTTTGTTGATTTATTTTTTATATAAGGCAATCCGGCCGCGATCAAAATTAAACTTGCACCTAAAACAGTTGACCAATCAATAATTTCTCCAAAAAATATTACTCCAAATATGAGAGCAAATAATATTTCTGTTAAACCTATCAAGCTACCTACACTGGCTTGGATATACTTAAAACCCCAAACTACAAAAAACATTGCTAAAAAAATTGCTAACGTATAACCTAAAAGAGCTAGCCAGGGAATTGTAAATGATATTTGAGGAACAGAATCCCCATTTAACCAACTGATTAACCCATTGCCGATTAACATAGTACTAAAAATAAAAAGTAAGATTTGGATACCTGAGTAATTATTTGATATTTTTTTAGTTAGCGCTACTTCAATTCCTCCCATTAGACCTGCCAATATTGCCATCAAAGCTGGCCATATTTGACTCCAACTTAAGCTAAAAGTAAAAATACAATACATTCCTATTAGGGCCAATATAAGAGAAACATATTTATTTAAATCTATTTTCTCATTGAGAAATAACTTACCCATAAGATAACCGCCAATGGTCAGAGCTGCATAAAATAGTAAAGTTGCCGTACCAATTGGTAATTTTTGAAAAGCTAGAAAATAAGGTGCCTGATTAAAACCTCCTGCCACACTTATAGCGATAAACCATTTTAGATCTGATTTACAAATTGGTCTTAATTTATGAGCAAATAGTCCAACAGGTAATAGCAGTCCAACTAACAAAACACCCCTAATCCAGGCTTGAGAAAAATCACTAAAATTTGCTCCCATTAATCGAGACCATATACCATAACTACCAAAACAAACAGCAGATAAAGTTATAAGGACTATCCCTTTTAGATTTTGATTCATATGTCAATATTGTAAGTAAAATCTGTTATAATACAATTTGATGTCCGAACAAACAGACAATCTTACTAATCTATTAATACCTTATGGTTTGTCCGTATCAGAAAGCAGAGTATATTTATTTCTCTTAAAAAATCCCAACTCTTCAGCTTTGGAAATTAGTAAGAATTTACACATTGGCAGAACCAAGGTTTACCGTCTTTTGGATAAGTTAAAATCAAAGAATTTGGTTGAATTCCAACTTGATAACCGAGGTTTAAGATTTGGGGCTACTCACCCTGGAAAACTAGAACAGCTGGTTAATGAAAAAGAGCAAGAAGTTAATATATTGAAAAAATCCCTACCCTCTTTACTTTCTCATCTTAACCAGATTAATTCGAATACATCTATTCAAAAATCCAAAGTGCTTTTTTACGAAGGATTAGATGGCTTAAAACAAGTCAGTTGGAATTCACTGCAAGCTAAAGAGACTTTGCGAGTTTTCGAAAAAGAACATATCTCCGATTTTTTGCCTTTGGACTTTTCTGAAAAATTCCGCCAGGCTCAAGTTGAGCGTCAAATTACTACACATGACCTGACAAACAAATCTAGTTTCCAAGGATTTACCAACGTGACAGAATTAATTAAAAATTATAGCCAATTCCGCTATATTGATCCTAATAAACTTAAGATTAACTTCGAAGTATTGATTTATAACGATGTTTACGCCACCTATACCTATCACGAAAGTGAAATTTTCTGTGTAGAAATACACAATCCTCAATTAGCTGCGATGCAAAAACAATTGTTTGATTTTGTATGGGGGCAGGCAATACCTATGCAATTTAAAGATGAAAGAGGTAAAGCTCAAATTAAAGAAGTTAGCTAATTATTAGTTTTCCTTATAAACCATCCTGTTAGGTTTTTTGTGTGTATCACGAGCTTGAAATTCTCTGACCAAAGTTCTCCAATTATCCAAAGGCATGCCGTTTCTATGCCACTCAATATTCATCTGATAAATAGGTATTCCATATATTCTTTGAATAAGTTCGTCGTGATGTTGGGCATCCCATGACTGCAAATTATATTGCTCGCCCTGTAATCGCCTCCAATGTGGTCTTCTAATTTTTGAATCAGCTGATTCTTCTGAAGTTTCTTCTTCCTCTCTTTTTTTAGATACTGGTTCATTAATTGGTCTTCTATTTGCTGCAGTTACAAAATCCAAATAACGTAAAATAAAAGCTTCATATGTTGAAGTTAACCAAACTGCTGTTTCAATTCGCTGAAAGTTACGATTATAAAATTTATTAAAACGATCTATATATAATACTATTTCAACAGGTTTATTAGTTGTTTTGTCTAAAACATCAGTTTTAATAGTTACGCGCGTTCCTTGTATTTGTCTGTCTGGTTTGAAAAGAAGAGTTTCAATATGATGCTGTCTTAACTCCTCATTGTCTTGACCCATAAATATGTCTCCATTAGGTGCTACTAACCAAGCATTTTGGTTTCTAATTTTATAACCTAAACTTTCTACTACTTTTTGTCTAGCTAATAATTCCTGCTGATTTTGGGGAGCAATATCTGTAAAACACATTTGTAAACCTGCAAAATCATAACGAATCATACCATTTCCTTGATCTATTAATCCTTCATGAAATACATTAACGAAAAAAGATGGTTTAGCACTTTGTGGTTCTACGGGGAACATTCTTGTTTTCTCACCTAATGGTTGTAAACGTTTGAGATATGTGTCCTTTGACATCATGGCGCTTGCAAAACTATCTAAATCAGCTGCTGTTCCAACTAGCACATTAGCATGATGTCGTTTCCATGAAAGTCCGATTTGAAAGGGACTTAATCCATATACTGAAGGCTTATGTTCTCTATCTATTGCCGCCATTATATCAGGATCGCCAGTTAACCTTTTTACTTGAGATTCAGTAAATTGACGAGATAGATTAGGTAATCCATATTCAGTTAATAGTTCAAACAGTGTTCCAAATCCAGAGGCTCTGTCAAAATCCCTATTAACCACTACTGCATCATCTATGTTACGATCACTATGCCATGAAATTACTAGTTCTTGTTGTCTAGCTAACATATAATCTTCAATCCTCATTTTTCCCCTAAGCGCTATTGGAACATCAGTCTCATATTTTAAAGCTATAAATTCACAAAGTTGTTGGGAGGCTTTACTGCTTTGTTTTTGTAGCGCTGTAAGTTCTATAAAAAATTGATCTTTATGTTGCATAATTCTATCTACCAGCCACTGACCTGCATTTTTAACTACAATAACATCCCTAGTATTAACCGCTGCGTAGAGAAAATCATAGACAAAGGCACTTATTGGAAAAGGTTCCGACCCATTAACTTGTTCTGGTAATATTCTCATAACTGCATTATCCCAATAATATTCGAGCAGTTCTTGAGAAACGCTGGTAATTCCCCTACCCATTACATCATTAGACGGTTTTTCACTAAATCCTGTAACTACTAGCTGGGTAATCACATTGGCTGATTCTCCGCATACATTTTCTGATCCAGTTTTATACCTCCAAAAAGATGCTTGTTCAGATGTGTGCGGTGCATCGTGAATGCGTTTAGCAGTTTTTGTAAGCAATTCAGCTATCGTTTCAGAATTGATTGTAATAGTAGTTGCTGACTGATATTCATCGTCTGATTCTATATTTGCTTTTCGCTCGCTTAACTCACTTACCCCATTTAATAGCTTTCCAATCCCACCCAAAGTTGAAAAGTGATCCCGTACTAACATATCAAGCATGGTATCTCTTAAAATTGTTTCTGCTAAAATATCAGTTCCTATATCAGTCTTAACTATTTCCCATTGAACCGCAGCTTCTTGGACTTTTTTTTCTTTTTTTCTTCCTCCATATAGACCCGCTCTTATATCAGTTTTTCTCTGTAAGTGAAGTTGACTCTCTCTTGTCAGCCTTGCTTTAGCAGCATTTATTTCTTCCTCTTTGAAAAAGATATCATAATAACTTCGCGCAAAACGAATGGTATCAGAATTTAACGGAGCATCTTCTTTTACATGATAATCAGCCTCAATATATGGATCCCAAACTCTAGGCTGACTACTACCAATATTTTCAATAT
>CAYXFC010000090.1:0-4326 GCA_964464155.1 uncultured Pseudomonadales bacterium | reverse complement strand
AAACAACCAATTTATATTAGCTAAAGAAAATAATAATCCTATAATATAGACAATCTAGTATTTTTATATATAATACAACTTTATTAATCTAAAAATGATATATTTATACCTATGGATGATTCTGCAAACAAACTGACTTATTATATTCTTCGAGAAAAGTATGATGAACCGGGTGACATCTTTAATATTTTTATTGAAGATCTAAAAAGATATATCACGGCAAATAATGTCATTTTGGGAAAACCTGGATTAATATCTATATCTGCCGATACCCACCAGAAAGGATTAATTGAATTTAATCCATCAGAAATATCCGAAAAGTTCTCCAAATTTCAATTTAGAGCCAAACTTATAGTGGCAAAAGAAGATGCAGTGAATTTACATGTTATTAAAACACTAGCAGCCAGAGCAAGAGTAAAATATCGTATTTTTAGCACTCTTTATAATTGTTTTTTACCGACTAGTATTGATTTGGAAAATCTAGAATTTGGATTAAGGGATGAAAAGCTAGCGGGTTTATTTTCACAATTTGATCTAAGACCTATTTATTACAGTCAATATTTCAGAAATTATTATGCCCTTACAAAAGAAAATAGCGTTGTACTGGTTAATAAGTTTCTAATTGATTTCATGTATGGTAAAGATATTCCTGAAAACAGTATTTCCGATCTCTATTATGTAGTTGCAGCTAATATGCAATCTTTTGGATTAAAGTATGACAGACATTTAATACCCACTGATTTTTATGAGTACTTTAATAAGTCAATTAAGATATTAAACTATAGCAAATTTAATATTAATCATCCCGGAAGAAAAGTTTTTATTAAACCTTACATATATGAACTAAGAGAAGAAACTGGTGAATTTTATCAAATAGCTGGTAACGATGGGCAAGCACTTCTTGTGATGGATAAAATTAGACAAGGAGAAACATTAGACCAAGCCCTAACTAGATTAGTCAAAGATGAGTTAAAAATTGCAGATGACTATTTGGGGGCATATGTTTCCAATGAGATTGAATTTGATCGCGATAGAGATGGTCTAATTACTCCTAGATTGGTAGTTTGGGTGTATGTTAATAAAATTGAAAAAGAAAGACCTAAAGTAATGCAATTGAGCCAAACAGGGTGGCAATCTATAGGTGGGAACATTCCTAAAATTAATGTTAAAGAAGAGTTTACTAAAATGCCATCATCGTAAATTTTTAACATTTTAATAATGCCCATTTCACTTCCTCAGTTTCCCACTTAAGCAATCCGTAATATTAAACTCTATTATTGGCTTGGGATATTTCTTAATGGCTGGTTTGTGCTACAAACATCGAGCAACCATTCTCTCCACTAAGGCTTTACTAGCTCAAATCCCCTACATAATTTTGGTTCTGGGTTTTGCGAATTTAACTTTATCCAGTAAGCTTAATAATTTGTTTTTAATTTATACTTTATTAGCAGTTCTTGCCTTGATATATAGTTTAGTTTTTATGAATACCAAACAGACTAAACAATACAAAAGTTAGTATTCAACTATTTAGCGAGATTCAAACGTAGATCATTTGATGTGTGAAATAAACATTGACGCGCGATACTGTTAGCAAATTTTAATGACCTTCTGATATTTTTTGTTAAAAAGTACTTATATGCTAACGAAGCACTAAAAATATCTCCTGAACCCACCGAATCAACAATTTTGTTTAATGATACTGGGTTGGTAGAAATAGAGATTGTCCTATTTCTATAAATATATAACGAGCCTTTGTCTCCTAAGGTTAGTATTATTTTTGTTTTTTGAGATAATTGTTTTATTTTAGAATTGATATTTTTATCATCGTGTTCTGATAAAATCACAAAATTAAACATGGGTAATAATATTTCAGATTCAATAAAATCTCGATGGATAACATCATTTATATTTTTAAAATTGCGATAGTAGCCTTGAGCTAAAAGAATTTTTAATACGCCCTTTTTGGCATAACTTAGAGCTTGTTGAATATACTTGGGAGAATAATCCGGAGTAAGAGGGGCAAATATAATGATATCACTCAGTTTAATAATATTTATTATTTTATCATCTATTTTAATTGGTTTTGCACATTTTCTATTAAATGCTCTTTGGGTTCTATGTTTACCATGAGTTATGTTTTCATACATTAAAGTTTTTGCTTGAATTTTATTTTGGGGATATATGGGCAATTTTTTAATAAATGGTAAAAAATCAATACCATACGGAGCAATTATTTTAAGATTCACATCCGGAAATTGACTTAGAATTTTTTGCATGAAAATGGCTGGCCCTCCAGCACCTCTATATGATGAATGTTCTGAAATATTATTATCGATACATACATGACCAATTGTTGTAATATTCATATGAGGGGGAATAATGATCAATCGATAGATGTTTCACTATTTTGAAAAGCTCCATAGTTTAACGATAACTATGGTAATTATAAGTGAAAGTAATTAGTAAAACATTTGATATTGAGGATATTGATAATATATTTATACTTTTCTTGTTCTGATAATAAAAAAATACATCTGTAAGGTATAATAGACTTATGTTAATTACTCAAACTACTATTATCGTTGAGGGAGGCAAGGGTGGAGATGGCTACAGTTCATTCGAACAAAAAGCTGGTAAAGGTCCCAATGGCGGCGATGGTGGTGATGGCGGAGCTGTATATATCATAGGGACTAATGATATTTATGCTCTGGCTCAGTTTAACTCCAATAACGAATTCAAAGCTGGAGACGGTCATCAAGGAGGTCCACAAAAACACAATGGCGCCAAAGGTAAGGATGTTTTACTAAGATTGCCTATTGGTAGTCTCGTACATTATCAAAAATCGGGTTATAAATATGAGGTTAAAGATTGCAAAACCGAAGTTAAAATTGCCAAAGGTGGCAGGGGCGGAGGTGGGAATTATTCACTGCGAAATTTTAAAAAATCATTACCTGAATACACTGAAAGAGGAACACCTGGGATAAGACACGAATTTTTTATAGAACTTAAGCTAGTGGCTGACTTTGGTCTTATCGGTCTACCTAATGCTGGCAAAAGCAGTTTACTTAATGAACTAACTGCTCAAAGAGTCAAAGTAGCTGATTATCCTTTTACCACACTTGAACCCAATTTAGGCAATATCAATGATAAGGTAATTGCTGATATTCCGGGACTTATAGAAGGAGCTTCAGAAGGTAAAGGTTTGGGGACGACTTTTTTAAAACACATTGAAAAAGTTGGTTTAATTTTACACTGCGTTCCTGCGGATAGCCCAGATATAATCAAAGAATATGAAATCGTGCAAAAAGAGATAGGGAAATTTAGTCCTCGTATTTTAAGAAAACCCAAAATCATTTTACTTACCAAAACTGACATGGTTACAACTGCTCAACTACAAACTCAAATTGATAATTTGGCGCCTTATGGACATCAGATAATTCCTATTTCAATTCATAATTGGGATCAATTAGAAAAACTAAAACAAACATTACTTCAAATAAAAAATGAAAACTAAAACAGAATTTAAAGTTGGCAAAGTAGCACTTTTAGGTAGGCCTAATAGCGGTAAATCTACTCTTCTCAATAATCTAATTGGGCAGAAGGTGGCGGTAGTAAGCGATAAACCGCAAACGACTCAATCTCGGATTACCGCAGTTTATCAAGACTTAAGAGGGCAAATATTTTTTCGCGATACTCCAGGGCTATTCCAATCAAGTTTAAGACGCCAAAATAGCATTTCTATCATCAAAGAAAGCATTAGTGATGCTAACATTATTGTTTATGTAGCTGACCATACTAGACATTGGGGTAGCGAAGAAGCAGATATCCTCAAGCTGGTCTTAAAATCGTTGAAACCATTTATTTTATTGTTTAACAAAATCGATAGACCAAAGCCATCATACAAAGATCAATATTTAAGTCAAATGGTTAAAAAACCTTTGGCAGTTATCGAAGTTTCGGCGCTGAAAAATAAAAACCTCCACGCACTGCTTGATACCTTATTTAGCAATCTACCAAATGGTAAGAGAGATGAATTGGTAGATGAGTATGTTAGCCCGCTTTTATCTCAAAACAGCACCGAGTATCTAGAGGAATTGATTAGAGAGAAAATATTTTTACTAACTAGACAAGAAGTTCCCTACCAAGCCACTCCTCATGTAACTTTGGTTGAGACTAACAAAGAAGAAACAAGACTAAAAGTTAAGGGAACAATTGAGGTAACTGAAGATAAATATAAAGGTTTTTTGATTGGCAAGAATGGTTCCAAAATCCAAGAGATTTGCGAGGCAGTCAAGAAAGAATTAGAACTACTTAGTAATAAAAAAG
>CAYXFC010000089.1:0-4353 GCA_964464155.1 uncultured Pseudomonadales bacterium | reverse complement strand
CGCCAATTGCCTGTTCTCGGAGATCAAGATACTAATATTCAAGCTAGTGAATCCGGATCAACTCCAAAAACTAGTTCTAAATTATTATTACCTTTGGGGATAGCTGGCTCTGGATTGGTGTTACTGGGAGGATCACTAACTGCCTTAACTAAACCAGAAATCTTTGCTAGTATTATTAGAATGATAATTAATCGTTAGATTTTATGGAGAAAACAAACAAAAATATCAAATTATTGAAATTATGGACTCCAGTAGTTATCTGGATGATCTTGATTTTTTTAATGTCTAACAGGACTAGTTTGAAGGCATCATATTTTGATCCCTTAGATTTCGTAATTAAAAAAACAGCCCATGTGACTGAATATGCAATTTTACTTATACTTTTGTTTAGAGCCTTTTATCAATCATGGAGAAAAAAGTTTGATATAAACAAGCTGGAAAATTATGCAATTATAATAACTCAAATTTATGCCATTTCCGATGAATGGCACCAAAGCCATATTGCAGGCAGAACTGCCACAATCAGAGATATGTTTATTGATTTTGTTGGGGTAATGATAGGTGTTATCATAATTAAATTGATCAAAGAACATAAAAAATTAGTAACAGTTAAAAAATTAATATATGGATCAAACTAAAAAATACGACACAATTTTATTTGACTGGGATGGGACTTTAGCTCAGACAATAGATATCTGGGAAGAGGCCTTTCATAATGTTTTTGATAGTCTACACATGCCTATAAATATTGATCAGGCCACTGAAAAATTATGGTTAGACTCAGCTATTTTAAACGATTTCGGGATTGAACATGAAGGTTTTTTTGATCTGGTTTATGAAAAACTATCTCAAAATTACACAAAAACACCTCTTTATCAGGGGACAATAGATCTACTTATTAAATTGAAAGAAAAAAATATTAAACTGGCATTAGTGACAAGCACTAGAAGAAAACCCGTATTAGAAGCCTTAGTTTATCATCAAATAAGTTTATATTTTCAAATTGTAGTTGCCAGCGAAGATGTGGTATCACATAAACCTAGTGGAGAACCTTATGAAATGGCAATGAACCAACTTGGAAGTTCCAAGGACAACTCTCTTATTGTAGGGGACTCCAAGTTTGATTTAATAGCGTCTCAAAATGCTCAAATTGATAGCGTTTTATTTCTGCCCGGCGAAAACGAGAAACATTATAAAAAAGAAGAATTGCTTATTTATAAACCTAAATATATTATTAATGAATTAAGTAAAATATTAGAAATAATAGATAATAATTATTCATCATAAACTGTTTTAATTTAATTTAGATATAAATTATGAAAATTCTTGTTACTGGTGGTTTGGGTTATATCGGTTCTATCGTTGCTAAACAGCTTCGTGAATCAGGTTTTGAAGTGGTAATTTATGATCATGCAATCAAACATAGTCCAATAGAATCTAATAATCAGATATTTATTAAGGGCGATACAACTGACTACGAATTACTTAAAAAAACGCTTGTTGAAAACAATATCCAAGCAGTTTTACATTTTGCAGCGTATATTGAAGCAGGAGAATCAATGCAAAATCCAGGGAAATATTTTTCCAATAATGTTTATGGCAGTTTGCAATTATTGCGGGCTATGGCAGATTGTCAGGTTAAGAGATTGATATTTTCCTCAACAGCTGCAGTTTATGGAGAGCCTGAGTCTGTCCCAATTGCCGAAACTGCATCTAAAAAACCAGTAAATGCGTATGGACAATCGAAACTGATGGTAGAGCAAATGCTCCCTTGGTTTGAAAAATCCTATGGCATAAATAGCATTGTCATTCGTTATTTTAATGCCTGCGGAGCATTACTAGATGGATCTATGGGGGAAATGCATAATCCAGAAACTCATCTTATTCCCAATATATTATTAGCCGTTAAAGAGAATAGAACATTTATGCTATTTGGGAATGATTATCCAACTGCTGATGGAACTTGTGTAAGGGATTACATCCACGTTCTAGACCTAGCAAGCGCTCATATAACTGCCCTACAAGCTTTAATTAATGGTCATAAGTCAGATATTTATAATGCTGGTACTGGAAATGGTTATTCGAACAAACAAATTGTTGATACTGTTGAACAAGTAACTGGTAAAAAAGTGCAAGTAGAATATAGACCAAGAAGACTAGGAGATAGTGCTCAATTAATAGCTGATAGTGGCAAGTTGAAAAAAGAATTTAATTGGCAAACTAAATACTCAGATTTACAGACTATAATATCTTCTGCGTGGAAATGGCACAACACATAATATAAAATTGGTTTGTGATTGCTAAATCGCTTAATTCTTCACATTAGGATCTTGACCAAATCTTGGTTAGAGACTACAATTCACAAGTTATAGCGAGATTTATAGAATAAATTATATGAATTATCTAGCTAAAAATGTGACCATCCTTTTTCCGCTTCTTATTATTTATACGGTTTTGTTATTCGTTTTTTGGGTAACAGGTTTGGGAACTTTAGGATACCAGCAAAACGTTATTTCAAATACTGGTGATCTTGCGATTTTACAGCCATAAAATTAACCGCTGCTGATTGACTTCTTTGCTATAGTTTTTCATAATAAAACAGATATGAGAAAACATCTGCATAATCTGTTTATTCCTCATCACGGAAACAACCATAAAGCTAAAATATTACACCATGATAGTTTAAGTAAGTTAGTATTATTATTACTTTTTTTCCAAGTATTTATTACCGTAGTTGCTAGGGTAAAGCCTGGAGTTTTGGGCTATGCATCAAATATATCTGTAGATCAAATATTAAGTTTGACTAACGCTAATCGGCAATCAGATGGTTTGTCTACCCTCAGTTTTAATCCTACTTTGGCTCAGTCAGCTAAGGAAAAAGCTCAAGATATGTTTGCCAAAAATTACTGGGCTCATAATGCTCCAGACGGTACAACTCCTTGGTATTTTTTTAAAAATGTTGGTTATAACTACTTGTACGCAGGAGAGAATCTAGCTCGTGATTTTGGGGACAGTGATAGCGTAGTCAAGGCTTGGATGGAGTCACCTACGCATCGGGAAAATATTATGTCTGGCAGATATGCAGAAATAGGCATTGCGGTTGTTAATGGAATCTTAAATGGTCAGGAAACTACATTGGTAGTACAACATTTTGGAAAACCATCAGCAGTAGCAGCTACTATTCCTGCACAAGCTGCAATTTCAAATTCCAATAGACCAATCGTTACAGCTACCAAAGAGCCTTTGGTTGCCTTAGCTCAACCCGAACTTCAATCAGTAGAAATGGTTGAAATAAATCCTGCCTCACCAAATAATAACAAATTAAATTATACTTTAGTTCAAGAATCTCAATCATTAGTAGCTACCCCAACAATTTCACCTCTTGATCTTACTAAAAGTCTAAATATTGCTATGAGCGGTTTAGTGATTATAGTACTGGTTTTAGATGGATGGCTAATATATTCCCGAAAAACTGTCAGACGCAGTGGTAAAAATTTTATCCATTTATCACTATTTGCCTTAGTTGTAATTATTATTGTCTTAACTAAAAGTGGTAAAATTATCTAATCACTATGTTCTTTAATCATAAAAAAACAGCAAAAACTAAAATTGATTATCTGATTCTTATTATCGGGTTTTTGGCAACTTTTATTTTTTATTTTATTTTTAATGGTCAACAAATTATGCAAGCTGGAATAGTTATCTGTGCTGGGCTATTTTATACCTTATGGGGGTCGTTGCATCATCAAAGAGAAGGAGATTTTCATCCCAAAATTGCTCTGGAATACTTTTTGATGGCATCTCTTGCTGTGGTGGTATTATTAAGTATTATATTTAGAATCTAACTACGTCTGCCACGTATTTTTTATATGAAGGGAATTATTTTAGCTGGTGGTAAAGCCACTCGATTGCGACCTTTAACCAAAATAACCAGCAAACAACTCTTACCGGTTTACAACAAACCAATGATTTATTATCCCTTAGAAACCTTGCTGAAAGCCGGAATCAAAGACATTTTAATCATTATCGCTCCAGATTATGCTGGGCATTTTTTACACCTATTAGGTTCGGGTAAGGATTTTGGTTGCAGATTTAGTTATGAAATTCAGGAAGAGCCGAGAGGTTTACCAGATGCTTTTATAGTTGGTGAGCGTTTTATTGGCAATGATAATGTGACGATGATTTTAGGAGATAATATTTTCGAACAGGATTTTTCTAAAGAAATTAAATCATTTCAAAGTGGAGGGTTAATATTTGCCAAACAAGTGCCCGACCCAGAAAGGTCAGGGGTCATAGAGTTTGATAAAGATATGAATGTCATTTCGATTGAAGAAAAACCTAAACAACCTAAAA
>CAYXFC010000088.1:0-4356 GCA_964464155.1 uncultured Pseudomonadales bacterium | reverse complement strand
GAATAAACTTATTATTAAAAAGCTGCAAAAATAACATTACAATTACTCCGGTAAAAAAAATCAAGTCAATTATAAATTTGTAAGATATTTTTTTTTGAATAGTAATATCTACTCCACCCCAATCATATGATTTCAGTGGAATTTCTATTTTACCCTGACTATTAATATAATTCACTCTTTCACCTTTTATTGAAATATTCCATTTAATATCAGGATTTAAGTCAATATAAATATTTTGATTTAGATGGTTTTCCAGCTCAATTTTAAGTAAATGTGATTTTTCCTTAACACTAATTGGCAATAAAGCTCCATTCCCTCTATAAATTTTAATTTCACTGTGTTTGAAAATAGGATATTTTGTTTCAAATTGGGCATACAATTTGATTAATAAAATTAATCCAAAAATTAGATAAATGGCAGGTTTATTTTTAATTTGCATTTTTTCTTTGATATAACTTACTAAAAGTTTTTTCATTTTGATAAATTAGTTTAAAATCTGTTTGATACTGAACTGGTAAATTTTTATATTGTGTCAAAATATAATTTACACTTTGTCCTTGATAATAAGATTCATGGATAAATATGCTTGGGAAATAAAATAAATTATGCCCACCGATAATCAATATAGGCTCACTTTTGTCAATTAAACTAGGTAATTTATTTTCAATGTCATAAAAGGCATTGCTAAAATCCAGGTTTTGGATTAAATATTCCTGTTTGGTTTGCAGTCCCAAAAGTAGAGGTACTGTTTTTTTATTAACATACATTCTAACTGTAAGGTTAAATAAAATAACGCTAAATAGAATAAATATTGATATCTTTCTGATAGATTTTTGTTTGAGATTAAAAACCGAAAAGCTCACCAAAAGCGCGAAAAGGGGCAAATAAGGAACCATAAACCGACTGCCTCCAGTTCGCGGTATTAAATACCAAATAATAATTGTTCCCAAAGCATATAAAACCCAAGTTTTAATTTTCTTATTTCTCAAGGCAATATAAATTATTAAAGGCAAATACATTAAATATAGTGGGGATATAGGGGACAACCAATCATGAGGATCATTTGATAAGTTATAAAATTGTTTAGCAAAATTATACAAACCGCCAATTTGCGATTGATGTGAACTATCTAAGTTAGGGGTAAATATGGGGTAAATCGGATTCCCAGTATACAGATATGCATAAACAAACCAAAATCCAGAAACAAAAAATGCAGGTAAACAAAACACCAGTATATTTTTTAGCTTATCTTTTGAGCTATTTAATAACACAAATCCCAAGCCCAAGCTCAGTGTAGCTAGTGCAAAATATTTACTGGATATTGCCAATCCTAAAATTAAGCCACTTTTAAGTAGATCTTGTTTCTTTTTATCTTGCCACCAGCAAATTAAATAATATAAACTAACAGTTTCAAAAAATGTTCTACCCAAATCAATATAAGCAGTGCTAGAAAGCCATGCTACACTGAGATCACTTATAAAAATCAATCCGGCCACTAAGCCTATTTTAAAAGATGCAAAACGACTTCCAATTTTGACAATTACTAGAGTTGTTAAAATTGCAAATAAGTAGTGAATTACTTTGGCTGTTATTTCATTTCCAAAAAGTAAAGCAGGGATATAAAGCAACTCAATCAACTGGGGCATAGCACTGTAATAATACAAATTACCAGGGATAAAATGAATAGAATGATCCCAAAGATAAATTCGAGGTAAAGTTAAGTGATACCAAAGAGCGTCAAAATAAATCTCAGGCGTTAAAGCCCCAATGAAATGTATTAAAAAAAATAGGATTAATATAATTCCCAGTAATTTCTCTGTCTTACTCCAAGTTTTGATTTTAAAAATAAAATGTTGACGATTCTTCCAGATTATAAATATAGTAAGAATCAAAAAATATTACAGTTGAAATAAAAATGGGGGGGAAACTTAGCTGTCTTAAAAGACCTAGTAATAATATAATATAAGCATATCCACCAATTAGCAGTGCTACAATAAACATAATATTTGAGGACACAAAGTTTGATAAATATAAATAGTTGCAACTACTAATAACCAAATCACAAAAAAAAATACAATTATTTTTTGCATAATCATGAAAATAAATAATTCCCTTTCATTTTACCTTTGTTTAACGCTGATTTCTATATCATATCTATTATTAATAATAATAAACCAAAAACAATTTGATTTTAGTTTTAACTATAATAAATTATCTAATATTTACCTTCACTCACAGATTATCCAAGGCAGTAATGCCACCATTACCATGTATGATCCCCAACTATATCAGTATGCCGGATATAGTTATTTGACTAAGGGAGGGCTTGATGAAATTAATATTGAACATCCACCACTGGGAAAATATCTTTATGGTTTATCAGCTATAATTTTTAAAAGTCCTTTGATTTTTCAATTGATTAGCGGTTATCTATTGCTAATCTTAACTTTTTTGTTAAGTTACCAATTTACATCAAAAATTTATTTATCTCTTATCCCCACAGTTCTATTACTAACTGATGGATTATTTTTATCTCAAATCAGCCAAACAGAACTTGACCTGCCGCTAACTTTCTTAATTTTATTTTTCTTATATTTTAATCTAAACAAGCAAAAACAGATTTATTCTGATTATCTTATTAACGGAATTTTATTGGGTCTAATCGCGGCTATTAAATTCCCCTCTACTGCTTTTTTACTTGCTTTAACATATATAATTTGGTTGATTATTAACAAAAATAAAAATGCATTATTCAAAACAGGAATAAGTCTATCTCTAGTAATAATAACTTTTACAGCTATGTATTTACCTTTGATAATAAACAAGGGATTCCCAGTTTTTATCCAAACTCAAGTTAATGCTGCTCATATTCAATTATCCCATTTACCAAATTACCCACCATTTGCAGCTGTAAGGGTTATTTTTACTAACCAATGGCGAATATGGTTTGATTCTCAAAATTTATATCAGAAAGTGGGTGTTTGGAATATTTTTTGGCCAATCTCAACTATTATTTTTATCTTAACTTTATTTTTTATAAAAAAAATACCTTCAAAGATGTATTTAAGTTATGGTTTTGCTTGGGTTTATTTTATATTTATTAATTTGAGGCTTTTTTTCCCTAGATATTTGATGGAAATTTTACCATTATTTTATATATATAAGATCTGGTTATTGATGATAATTTATAAGAAGTTAAAAGTACGATTAAATAAATAACCTCTAATTTAATTCTATTTAAACTGTTCCCAAAACATTTTAGACGTGCAATTATCTCTGGGCAATTCTCCTCTCCAATATTTCTGGGTAAGAAAAAGATTTAAGCTTACTAAAAAAATAACCACGGGAAGAATTAAATATTTTAATTTGGTTTTCCATATTTGAGTCAAACCATGCGCCATCCAAATTGCAATTAGCGGATAGTAATCTATAAACGCCCTATGTCCGTAACTATCTCCATACCACCACATATGCCAGCTAGCAATAAAATAAGTCCCAAGAGTCAAAAAAATCAAAGTGGCCCAAAACCATTGTTTTATTTTATTAATATTAATAACTCCTAAAGCTGTTAACCAAATAATTGGTGACCAAAATAATAGTCCCTTGCGGTAACCAAATAACGCACCATACCAGGCAGGATTAGACAAATTAAAATACTCTCCTATATATGCAAAATACCATAATTTACCAGTGATTAAATAAAAATAAGCTAACTGAAAACTTATTAAAAATAAAAAACCAAGCAAAATAATTACAATTCGCTTATAGTTTTTTTGCCATAATTTAATTTTTTGGCTAAAACTTTGCCTCGACCAAATTCCATAAAATATCCATAACAATATAATTATGACATTGGATAATCTAACCAGCGTTTGTAATCCCATTATTAAGCCCAAAAATAATGAAAGTTTGTTCGATGGTTTTTGATGCCATTTGATAATTAGGTAAATATTTAAAGCCATCAAAAAGAAGGCATAAGCATGGCTCATAGTTACTTCAGCTACTCCGTAGTTAATTAGGTTTGTACCTAGCAATATAACTGCAATTGTAATCCAAGAGACCCAGGGTAATAATTTTAGTTGTTTTATTAATATATATAGCAAAATGCCTAGTCCAAAACTTAAATAAATTGGTGTACTTAAGCCAATTAAAAATTGAAAAATGATATTATATCCGTCAATTGGAAGGGCTAAAAATGCTGAAATGATAATTGCCAACAAAAAAGCTGGTAACCACAAAATAGCTAATCCTATCGGATATTTATTAATATATTTTCCGTTTCCTACTTGATGAAAAGCCGGAAAGCTTAAATATTGCCTATCTGGTTCATAGAGATTCAAATCGGGACTAGTCAGA
>CAYXFC010000087.1:2301-4406 GCA_964464155.1 uncultured Pseudomonadales bacterium | reverse complement strand
CTACAAACATCCTTATATCCTACAAAAGGAACCTTGGTAGCGTCATCTCCAGCAGGACCATTAATATTTGAATTTTGTAAACCTTTGGTATTAAGATTAAAAATCACTGTATCCCAATCAAGAGGAGCAATATATTTATTGGGATCTTCTGGACAGGTAATAACATCACGGCAGCTAAACTGTTTGTACTGTATTACTACTGGAGATTGAGCGCAGGTAAAAGCTGGTTTTGGAACATTTAGACTACAATTCTTACAAGGACTAGGACGGAAAGGATAGGCATTAGTGGGAGGTATCGTACCATTGATAGAACAGATCGGATTACTATTCAGTATTGGCTGGCTGCCAATTTTAGGAACATTCATCATGACGTTGATTAGTTGTTCCAGTAATTCGTCAGAAATCGGATGACCCAGCATAATTTCTAAAAACTGTCTTAGGGCTTCTTTTCCAGTGCCATCTAGTTTATATAGTCCAAAACCAGGTTTTTGGGCGTCAGAGTAGGCATACCACATTACAGTTTGCAGTAGTGATTTAGTTTCGTTATTTTGTAATAAACTAAATACTGCTCCTACCCAAGCAGCTTGAGCTTTTTCATCTGCGGTTTCCCAGCCAAATTCAGTTATCCATACAGGTCTTCCAGTAAGACTATATAAAGCTTTGATGCCGTTAATAACTTCAGCTAAAGAACCCGCTCTTCCTGGATCTGGAATATATGGGTGGTAAGCAACACCATCAGCTGGAAAAATTCCACCCAAAGAATCAATCATCCTTTTAATATAATCAAGGTTGCCAGAACCAAATCCAGCAGAGATCATTGCTTGGTTTTTGTTTAATTTATCAAATTCATTATTAGCTGCTGCTAGTAGAGCTGCATAACTTTCTGGAGTCAAACCTATTGTGCCTGCTACTCCATCAGGCTCATTCCATATTTGGTAAGCCTTAAGTTGTCCGAATGTACTATAAGCATTACCAATTACATTATTAGCAAAGTAGTTAATATAGTTATCATTGATTGCTCCTCCAGATATCCAAGCATCAGAATCATATTCCCAATTAACAATTCCTATAACATTGATACCTGCTTGTTTGAGAGAATTTACATAATTAATTGTTGCTTCATCATTTTTTAATACAATTCTTACATCAGTTATATTTTGGGTTTTCAATAAAGACGGATCTGGTCTTGCTCCAGGATTATTGGGATCAAGAGTAACTTGAGCGAATATAGATTTAATGGGGAATAATAAGTAATAAGTAATAAAAAACAAAAGCGGCAATATTTTATTTCGCTGTAAATATGACATATTATCAAAAGCGTTTCTAACTAGCTAATTTTTCGGTACCTCAAATAAAGTAACGTCAATTCCGGTGATTTGTTTGATAAATACTAAAACTAACCAAGCACCAATTAAAAATAGCAAGCCTACTATAGCCCAGGTAATAGTTTGTCCAGCAGAAGCTGTGGCTTTGGGATCTCCAGCTGAGGTTAGATACTTAAAGCCTCCTATTAAGATCATGATAAAAATTGCTACTCCTGCAAAAGGAATTAAAACACCTATGACATTAGAAAAAATCACTTCGATGTCAGAGAATTTTGCTGGTTCATCTCCACTAGGATCTGACCAGGTATTAGCCGCTAAAACTAGTTTGGGAATTAATAACCAAGATATGAGGACAAAACTAGATAATTTTTTAGACATTTATTGTGAAATTTGAATTGAATAATTAATACAATTGTTAATTCATTAAAATTCAAATTGTTATGCTATTTTCTCATATTAAAAAGTATCTATCAAGCAAACAAAAAACCCTCGACTAAAATAGTTCGAGGGTTTTTGAGTTTCAAAACTTTATTGTCTAGCTGACGGGATTACTATTCCTGTGTTTAATATATTAATACCAAGGAACTTACCCACAATCACCATAATAGCCCAGGCAGCAGCCACAATAGCTAAACCAACTAAGGCAGCTGTAATACGATTACGAGCAGCTTCATATTTAGCTTTATCTCCTCCTGAAGTAATCCATTCGATACCTCCCCAAATTAAAAAGGCAAAAGTAATTATGGCTGCCAGAATAATAGCTAATTTAATTCCTGAAGA
>CAYXFC010000087.1:0-2201 GCA_964464155.1 uncultured Pseudomonadales bacterium | reverse complement strand
CAAGTTTAAGTCAGTTATACCGTAACCTGTATCATTAATCGTGATGGTAGTAACATCTTCTGCAAAAACTGGCATGGTGCCAAGAGCAAATGTGGACACAGCTAAAGCTCCAGATCGAGCTAATTTTGATAATGAGATCATACTGTCGCCGCCTTTCATTTTTTAACATACAAAGTATGCTTGATTTTTAACTTATTATTAAGTCTTTATTATTATACAGCTACCCAAGAATGTCTAGTCAAATATTATTTTTTGATAATCTCAAGTTGTGGAATAGTATCAATATTCAAAAACCGAATCACTAGATACCAAAGTGTCCAAGCGGTTGCAATCAATACCAACCCAACAATAGCAGCAGTTATTCGTTTGCGGGCAGCTTCATATTTAGCTTTATCTCCTCCTGAAGTAATCCATTCGATACCTCCCATAATTAACATAGCAAAAGAACCTAGAGCAGCTACTATAATAGCCACCTCCAGAATTCGGGAAAAATATACCCCAAGTTGAGGATTAAATACTTCTTTGGCCAGACCACTTTCGATTTGCCCCATGATATTAGTAGTAACCTCTCCATCAGCCAAAACTGGATCAACGTGGGGTGCAGCAAGTACTATTGAGTATATAAAAGTATAAAACATATTTTTATGGATTAGGTAATACACTAGGCCAACTAATATTAACTAAGCTAAAGCCAAAGACAAACTCCATAAATCTCATAATAGCGTATGAGGCTACCAATAAAGCCAGTCCAATAAATGCGTCTATCATTCTACCTCGAGCTTTTTTGAGTTTTTCTTCACTACCTCCTCCGGTAACCCAATCAATAGCTCCCCAAACAAAATATAAGATTACCAAAAGCGAACCGACAATTACCATAGTTTGCCATAATCTGGCAAATAAAGAAGCTAATGGGCCTCCGGATTTATTAATTTCTGTTATATTACCTTCTTTAGGCAAGACTGGATTAGAGATTGCAAACAGAGAGTATTTAATCTTAGATAATAAATTTTTAATCTTCATATTTTTATTTGAAAAGATCATTTTGGATAATCGTAGAAACATTAAGAATATCAAGACCTAGTACGCTACCTACAATATATATTACAGAATATGAGGCGACAACAATTATAAGACCTATAGCACCATTGGTCATCCGCTTTTTAGCTTCTTCAACCTTGTTGGTGTCACCTCCGGCTGTAGCCCAGCCTAAACCGCCGACAATAAAGGTGACAATAAAATAAAGACCAGCAAAAATGGTTAGAAAACCAATTACAGTAGATAAGATTAATTCTAAATTGTCAGAATAGGGGGCGACACTGGCACCTTGTGGCGTAACTTGAAAACGACCAAGACCTTCTAAGGGATCTGATCCCAAGGGTTTTTCTGCAGCAAAAGAAAACAAAGGAAAAACCAAAGTTGATAAAATTATTGTTGGAATCGAAAATAATTTTTTCATAATCTAGTTAGGTGTATAAATTTTGGGATTAATCAAAGCTGTTGCGTCACCGTAAAATATCCATCCCAAAATTCCCGCGATAGTAAAGGAACCAAACATAATTACCAGTCCTATCAAAGATTTGGTCATTTTATCATTAGCCTTTTTAATCTCATCTGGATTATCACCCGCAGTAACATAAGTAAGACCAGCTACGATTAAGTTAATAAATGCCCATAAGCCACCAACTACCATAATCATCTTGATTATATTGCTGACCAAACCTAGTAAGCCAGTCGAAGAACTAGTACCAATAACATTATATCCATACTTTTCCAGTTGTTTTGGAGGTTTGATTTCACCAACGATTTGAAATAAAGGCATCCACATAAGCTGTATTATATCTAAAATTAAACAAATTGTACTAGTGCTAAATTAGATTCCGCCTGGATTAAGGATGCTAACGCCTAGAATCCATTCTAGCAATTGTACAATCCAATAAGCTCCAAAAATAATCACAAACCCCATTACCGCTCCAGTAATCATTGCTGAGCCCTCTTTTTGTTTTTCGGGATTGCCAGCACTGGTAATCATGGTAAAACCACCTAAAATGATAAAAAAGAAAATGATAACTCCGGCAATTACAAAAACATTAGGAAGTATAGTGGAAATAAGATTGCCAACAGAATTGAGATGAGTGGCAGTATTTATAGACTTATCAGTATTCTTTTCTCCAAGTCGGAATGCTGCTCAGATATTAATTCCT
>CAYXFC010000086.1:0-4462 GCA_964464155.1 uncultured Pseudomonadales bacterium | reverse complement strand
AAATTTATTAATAAACAAAAAGATTTCTTAGGAGGGAGAACCGTCTCAAGTACTCGAGCAGTAGGCGATGCTATACAAAGCATCCTGGAAGAGTCGTTTTCTGATATATGTGGTAGTTATATTAAAGAATATACATCTCACTTCAATCGTCGCTCAATGGCTGATCTTGCTTTTACTGATAAAAGTGATTTTTATCATTCTGTTGATATAAAAACTCATCGTTTAGATACTGTTTTTAATATGCCAAATTTAACTTCAGTTGAACGGCTTTCTAGATATTATGAGGGTGATGATAATTATTTCGATCTTTTATTAATTGCATACTCAGTCAAAGATTTGCATATTAATGTCGAAAAGGTTTATTTTGTACCTATAGAACAGCTTAGTTGGCAATGTTTGACCATTGGTGCTTTAGGATGGGGACAGATTCAAATCGCAAACTCAAACAATATTATATTAGAGAAATCTCCAAATAGAAAAAAGTGGATGATAAATTTATGTGACACTTTAATGGATTTCTATCCTCAAGAAATCAATAAAATAGGTGATCGTGTCTCTTACTTTAAGAAAGTTCGTAAATATTGGATTGGGAAAAAGTCTTAGTTTTCTATTAGTTTTTAACTACTCAATAGTATTCCTACCACTATCAAATCCCCGATGGCTTCATCTGCCTACCTCTCTTACGAAGAGAGGGGAAGTAATTGATTGGTGTGTTTTTTAAGCTATAAGATTCTCACTATGCCTTCGCCCTTGACGCTACAATCTCTTCGATAATATTGCGTGGTACTTCTTCATAATGACTAGGCAGTAAAACATTAGAGGCTCTACCTTGAGTCATAGAACGCAAGATGGTAGTATAGCTACTCATTTCTGCCAAAGGCACAAATGCAGTAATGATTCTGATATTCCCCCTTTGAGAAGTTCCTAAAATCTGAGCCCGTTTACTTGATAGATTACCAATAACGTCTCCCATGAATTCATCAGGAGTTGAGACTTCCAGCTTCATGATTGGTTCGATCAATGTTAGCCCAGCTTTTTTGGCAGCATCTTGTAGGGCAAATGATCCAGCCATTTTAAATGCCATTTCAGATGAATCTACTTCGTGATAAGTACCGTCATAAACAGCCACTTCAATATCAACCAATGGAAATCCTGCCAAAACCCCATTTTCACAAGCTTCTTTAGCACCTTTTTCAATTGGAGCTATAAATTCGCGAGGGATAGCTCCCCCTTTAATTTCATTGATAAAAACAAAGCCCTCACCTTGCTTGAGTGGTTTAACCCGCAAGAAACAATGGCCATATTGACCACGCCCTCCTGATTGACGAATATATTTCCCCTCAGCTGTAGCTTCTTCTTTAATCGTTTCTTTGTAGGCTACTTGAGGTTTACCAGTATTAGCATCTACATTAAATTCACGTTTCAGACGATCTACCATAATTTCTAGATGTAATTCTCCCATACCAGAGATTATTGATTGACCAGTTTCGTGGTTTGTGGCAAGTTTGAAAGTGGGATCTTCATCCAAAAGTTTTTTCAGCGCAAGTCCCATTTTTTCTTGGTCATTACGAGTTTTAGGTTCTATAGCTAGTGAAATAACTGGATCAGCAAAAGTAATTGATTCTAAAATAATTTTGTTCTCTTCATCACATAGAGTATCACCGGTTACGGTATCTTTTAGACCTACCACAGCAACGATTTCACCTGCATAAGCTTCAGCTATCTCTTCTCTTTGATTGGCATGCATTAACAATAAACGTCCAATTCTTTCCCGTTTATCTTTAGTGGCATTATAAATATATGAGCCTGACTTAAGTATGCCTGAATAAACTCTGGTATAAGCTAAACGACCTACATGTGGGTCAGTCTGAATCTTAAAAGCTAGACAGGTTAGTTTTTCATCTGTAGTTAATTTACGAGTTAAAATTGCATCTTTATCCTTGGGATCTGATCCGGAAATTGCAGGGAGATCAACAGGACTGGGTAAATAATCAATCACTGCATCCAATAAAACCTGAACTCCTTTATTACGCAGTGATGAGCCTGCAATTACTGGTACTAATTGGTTGGCTATTACTGCCTTGCGCAATGCTTTTTTAAGTTCGACATAGTCCAATTCTTCCCCATCTAAATATTTTTCCATTAAAACTTCGTCGTTTTCGACAATTCTTTCTATTAATTTAGCTCGTTCTTTATCAAATTCTTCTTGCATATCAGCGGGAATTTCATCTTTTAAGTCAAATTTCTCACCTTTGTCATTATCATAAATTACTGATTTTTTCTCCAAAAGTAAAACTACACCCTTGAAAGTATTTTCTGCCCCAATAGGCAAAGCCAAAACTGCGGTTCTAGCGCCTAACTTTTCTTCGATATCTCCTACAGTACGTAAAAAGTTAGCTCCTAGTTTATCCATTTTGTTGACAAAACAGATACGAGGAACATGATATTTGTCAGCTTGACGCCATACGGTTTCAGACTGAGATTGGACACCTTCCTCGGCATCCAAAACAGTAATTCCACCATCCAAAACCCGCAGTGATCGTTCTACTTCGGCGGTAAAATCCACATGTCCTGGAGTATCAATAATATTAATTCTATGTTCAACTGGGAAAAGAGATTGCACTACTTCTGGTGTCCAAAATGCGGTTGTTGCTGCTGAAACAATAGTTATACCTCTTTCACGTTCTTGTTCCATCCAATCCATTTGAGTATTCCCTTCGTCAATATCACCAATTTTGTAGGTTCGCCCAGTGTAATATAAAATGCGTTCGATGGTAGTGGTTTTACCTGCATCGATATGGGCAATAATTCCAATGTTTCGGATTAGATTAAGATCCATGTGGCGTTTGACATCGTTACCTGTAGACATAGATTTATCAACTCAAATGACAAAACTCAAATTTACAAATCAAAGCTTCGTTTCACTTAAAAAATTTTGTTATTTGAATTTGATTTGATATTTATAAAATAAACTTAACTAACTATTCTAACCTTAAAATAAAAAAACCGCCAGAATAAGCTCTAGTGGTTTTATTTTTTTAATCAAAAGCAATCTTGATTCTACCACCTAAAATGAGCAAAGGCTTTGTTAGCTTCAGCAGCTCGGTGAGTATCATCACGTTTTTTGACTGATAATCCCTGATTATGTAAAGCGTCCATCATTTCCGCTGCTAATTTTTCCGCAAAAGAGCGAAATTCTTTGTTTGGTCTAAGCCTCGCGCAAGTTATTAGCCAACGGATAGCTAAAGTTTCTCGTCTATCACCTTTTACTGGCATAGGTACTTGATACGCTGCTCCACCAATACGACGAGACCGAACTTCAACTAGTGGTTTAATATTATCCAGTGCTTGCCTGACTACATCTAAAATATCATCTTTTTTGAGCTTTTCGCTCATTATTTTCATGGCATCATAAACTTGTTTAGTAGCAACAGATTTTTTGCCATCTTTCATACAGCGGTTAACGAGTTTAGATAACAACCGACTGTTATATATTGGATCTGGATTAATGACACGTTTTTTGGTTCTACCTGATCTTGCCATAATATTTGTATTTAATTTATTAAATTTCTATGCTGCCTTAGCAACCCCTTCAGCTTTACCCGACTTACCACCTTTTTTAGTTCCATATTTAGAACGGCTTTGCATCCGTCCTTCTACTCCTAAACAATCATATTTCCCCCGTATTATATGATACTTCACACCGGGCAAATCTTTAACCCTGCCACCTCTAACCAAAACTACTGAGTGTTCAGCAAGATTATGACCCTCACCTTGAATATAGGCAGTTACTTCCATTTTGTTAGAAAGTCTAACTCTAGCTACTTTTCTTAAAGCTGAGTTTGGCTTTTTGGGTGTCATGGTTTTAACTACAGTACATACGCCCCGTTTTTGAGGATTAGTACTCTTAACACTACGTCTTTCGATTGAGTTAAATGATTTACGCATAGCCGAAGCCTTAACGCGTTTACTCATTTTCTTTCTTGGACTTTTGATAAGTTGATTGATTGTTGGCATATTTTTTTAATCCTCTTGCAAAGCAAGTCTTGCTCTTTCTTCCGATGTAGGAATCAGACGCCCAATTATAACGTTTTCTTTCAATCCTATCAAGTGATCTTCTCGTCCCAATGTAGCAGCATCAGTCAAAACACTACTTGTTTCTTGGAAAGAAGAGGCAGATAACCAGCTATCTGTATATAAAGATGCTCTAGTTACGCCAAGTAATATCTGAACTGCGGTTGCAGGTTCACCACCTGCAGCAACAACTGCAGCATTTTCATTCTCAAACTTATAACGTTTAACTAACTCTCCAGGTAATAGTGATGTATCGCCAGTTGTTTCTACTTTAACTTTGGTAGACATTTCCCGAACAATAACTTCAAAGTGTTTATCATTGATAAAAATACCCTGAGATTCATATACTGCTTGTAGTTCAGTAATTAAATACTCCTGAGCAGCTCTT
>CAYXFC010000085.1:748-4486 GCA_964464155.1 uncultured Pseudomonadales bacterium | reverse complement strand
TCCTAATCGCTTTTTGGCTAAACTAGCAGCTTCACTGCACAAACCAGATGGACTAGATGTAATTGATCATCATAATTTGTTACAAGTTTATGCTCAAGCGAAACTTCTAGACTTAAATGGAATTAATATTAGATATCAATCCAGACTTAATGCTTGTGGTATTTTTACGCCCTTAGATTTTTTTAAAGCTTCTGAGGAAAAATTAGAAAAACAAATTTTCCGTAGTATTGTAGGCAGATATTGGTATTATAAGTTACGCGGATTTGAAACTGATGCTATTAAGCCAAAACGCAAAAGTTTCGGTCAAACATATAGTCTAGGCAAACCCACAGATGATCCAGCCAAACTTGCCCCTATGTTAATGAAGTTGTGCGAAAAAATGGGTAGACGTTTACGCCGTGGGAATTTTGTAGCTTCTGGAATTCATCTAGCGATTTTATATTGGGATCGAACTTTTTGGCACCAAAGTAAGCTTTTTCACACTACTCTTTTTACCACTCAAGAATTGTTTGCCAAAATTATGTTACTTTTTAACTATCAAACGCAACTTAAAACGGTGGCTAATCTTTCTGTCAGCTGTTTTGGTTTACAATCTATATCCACTCAGCAATTGTCTTTGTTTGAACTTGACCAAATACGTCAGCGTAAATTAGCCCGCGCAGTTGATAAAATTAATGATTATTATGGAGAGTATGTAGTCACCCCTGCTCTAATGATGGGAATGCATGATTTAATTATTGACCGTGTGGCTTTTGGAGGAGTGCGAGAGTTGGAGGATTTATATGCAAAATAATAAATATTTATTATTAAAACCGGAAAATTGCAATTAAAAGATGTATTATATTTTTTAAGCCATGTCCGCCAATAGTAAAAATTAGAGCTCCCCACATATTGGTTAAAGCGGTGGTCCAAATATAACGTTTGAGAGGAACTTGTTTAGCTCCAGCAATCATACTGATAAATTTATTACCATATCCGGAAATCATTCTCCCAAGGAGTAACATTTTGGTAGATTCGATAGGTAATTTACCCAAACCGAAAGGTAGGTTGGTAATTTTATCAGCATAATTAATCTTTTTATTTAAATGGTGACCAATATAATATTCAATAAGAGCAATGGTAGTATTTCCAAGCCAAATGATTAAAAAAGTTAACAAAGGATGATAAATAGCGATCACTAATATTGAAATTGGGTCACTTGGCAGCGGAGTGAAAGCAATTAGTGGATAAAGAGCAAAACTGAAAATTATACCAATTAATCCCAAGGAATTAATCAAATGTTCAATATTCCCCAGATATTTCTTAAATAAAATAAAAATTACAATAGAAAAGCAAATAAAACCAGTAATAAATAAGTAGGTACGAAATCTCATAACATCTTATTGTAAGCTAAATTAAAGGTAAGTCACAATTAGTAGAAGTAAACATTAAAAAATTATCTAATTTTATTAATTAAAGTGCTTTTTGCAGCTTCCAAATAAGTTAATTTGAGATTTTCAATCGTATCAGCTTTGGTGTGGAAATATTGTAAAACTTTCCTTTGGTCGTTTTGCAGCCACCAAACTTTATTTTTTATCTGATCTAAACATCTTACTTGTAATACCCAATCAAGTCCAAATTGCACCAGTTGAGATTTGCCAATTCCTACTCCATCTAAAACAACAACTTGCTTACAATTTTTTAATAGTTTTTGATATTTAGATTCAAAAACTCTAAAGCCAAATCCACTTTTGGATTTATAATTATCGTAAGAAACCTCTTCATTTCCAGCAAGAATAAAAAGATTATTGTTTAGTAATGTTGGATTTTGCAAAATAGTATGTAAAACAACAGCCACGGCTGCAGCATTATCCATAGCCCCATCGCCAATTATGCTATCAAAATGAGCAAAAATCAGATTATCTGGATTAATGGTATTGCCGATTAAAATATTGGCAGTTTCAAATTCAGTCTTTTTAACTTTAACATATCCATTAACTTTACTGGCCATAACAATTTTAATTATGTCTTTTCGGGAAATTGTTACTGAGGGTTCATCGCGGTGAATATCAACTACGCTAATTTCGTCGGTAATGGGACTATAACAGATATTGTATGGATGTTTTTCACCTACATAACCAAGACTGCTGATTAGGTAACTGCCGTCTTTAATTTCACCGCTGACTAAACTACTGCCAATACAGGGAATTTCTTTTCCATCCGCTTGTAATTTAGCTTCCAATATTTGAGGGACTGCAGAATTGAACATTTGTTTTTCGTAAACAATATGATTGTTTTCTAATAATTGGCAAATAATCTGGACAGCTTTAATTTCGTTAATTCCGTAACGAGGGGCAACACTAACTAATTGTTTAACGATATTTAACATATATTTATATAGATAATTCAGCCATTTTACTAGCTTGATTACTATTTGGTTTATAATATTTCAAAGGTATTACATTTTGATCCCAAGCTTTTTCAATAGGATCAATGATTCGCCACATTTCCTTAATTTCGCTACTGCTAACAAATAAAGTTTGATCTCCCATAATAGCATCCGATAGCAGCTTTTCATATTCGCCCGCATATTGGTTTTGATAGTGTTTACGGTGCAAAGAAAACTGCATTTGTCTTGGTTCAATTTCATAATTAAAGCCAGGTTTTTTAGCCAGTAGTTGGATAATAATCTTTTCTTTGGGTTCTAGCTGAAAGACAACTTTATTTTGATAGTGTTGTAATCCTTTAGGACAAAAACATGGATTGGGATGTTTGAAAGTGACAATAATTTCTTTACGGGCGTTTTTCATTTTTTTACCACTTTCAATAAAAATCGGTACTTCTTTCCATCTCGGTGAAGTCAAATTTAATTTGATCTTAAAAAAAGTTTCTGTTTTTGAATGTGGGACAACTTGATCAATTTCCTGGTAACCTTGATATTGAGCACGGAAACTATCTGATTTTATATCTTTTAAATCTGGAGTTTTGACCAAAGCCAACAGGTTTGCCCTTTTCTGTCTGATCTGGGCAGCTTCAAATTTGTTAGGACTTTCCATGGTAATTAGGGATAACATTTGCATAAGATGATTTTGCCCCACATCACGCAGTGCCCCTACTCCATCATAGAACTGAATTCTATCTTCAACTCCTAATGTTTCCCAAAGTTTAATCTCAATTTTTTCTACCATTTTGCTATTCCATGAATCTTCCAAAATATTGTTAGCAAAACGGAAACTCAAGATATTTTGCAACATTTCTTTGGCTAGATAATGATCAATACGATAAATTTGATCTTCCTCAAAAAGCTGACTAAGCTGATTATCTAACTTTTGGGCAGTCTCACTATCTTTGCCGAAAGGTTTTTCTACGATAACTCTAGTCCAGCCTTGTCCATCAGCGCATTTGATCAATGATCCAGAAATATGCAAGTTAGTAAAAATATTTGAATAGTATTGGGGAGGAACGGCTAAGTAAAATAATTTATGGGCGCAAATTTTGGCGTGCGAACTGATAGCATGGATAGTATCTGATAAACTATGATAGGCTGCTTTATCGTTAAAATCTCCTAATTGATAATAAAAATGATTCACAAAAGCCCTAATTTCATCAGCTTGACCGTGAGGAATTAAACTAACGAGTCTTTGTCTATATTGATCATTAGTTAGGTTTCGTCTGCCAAAACCGATGATGTATATTGGTTTGGGGAATTTACTTTTGCGGTACAAATTAAATAAAGCCGGCACAATTTTACGCCCCATC
>CAYXFC010000085.1:0-738 GCA_964464155.1 uncultured Pseudomonadales bacterium | reverse complement strand
AGATCACCGGTTGCGCCAAACAGAATTAAAATAGTAGGAATTTGATGATTATTTTTCATAATAAGTGAAATATTCTCTAAATAACATTTTATTTCTTAAAAAAACGTAAGCAGTACCAAAAAGATGCCAAAAATTACGGAACTGACTGCCATGCGCGTTTAATGTTTTTAATTTTATAATTATATCGCTTAATGCAAGATTAAGCTGAAATTGAGCTGGAATTGGTTCTATTTTGGCTATTTTAGCCATACGGCTAGATTTGGGCAAAACAAAATGAGGACATACTGTTGCGTAAAGTAATTTAAGTGGCGATTTACAAGTTTGAGTTACAAATCGACTTAGAGCTACATGATCTGGGTGTCCATAAATGCCATCAGGCTCTAAAGTGACGAGGTGAGTAGGTTTGAAAGACTTTATTTGTGTTTGGATAATATTTTTAATCTCTGTTTTATTATTCTCAATTTGGCCATCTGGGATATTTTTAATCTCATAATCTTTAACCTTCAGAATTGTAAAAGCTCTTTTTTGTTCTTTAACTCTTGCTTTTGATAAATCCTCATTCGGTTTTAGCCCAAAACGCAAACTACTAGCCTCCCCTTTGGTTAGAGTAATAACTTTGAGAGGAATATTATTTCTGTGTAAAAATAATATTAATCCAGTAGTAAAAACTGCCTCGTCGTCAGGGTGAGGCATCAAAATTAATACCCGACTGGATTTAGATATTTTAAGTTCAGTAAT
>CAYXFC010000084.1:0-4509 GCA_964464155.1 uncultured Pseudomonadales bacterium | reverse complement strand
ATGCCTGGCCTATTTGAGATAAATATGGGCTAGCGCTGACCCTGCCCATTTTTTGGAAAAGGAGAGTTCCGGAAGCTATCAATACAATTGACAATAATGTTACATAGAAAATGTTTTTCACACCTATATTTTAGCAGACTTGACTGTTAAAATATCTAATAATATGAAACAGCGTGTTTTTTCAGGAACTAGAGCCACAGGTAGTTTGCATTTGGGGAATTACTTAGGTGCAGTCAAAGGCTATATCGAGTTGCAAAATAATCCAGTCTATGACTGCATATATATGGCAATGGATCTACATACCATCACTACGCCATATAATTCTAAAACTTTAGCAAATCAAACACAAAATATAATTATAGATTATTTAGCTGCCGGATTAAATCCCGAGAAGGCTATTATTACTAAGCAATCTTTGGTGCCTGAACACAGTGAGTTAGCCTTTTTATTTTCCTCAGTCATGAGTATCGCTCGGATGCAGCACTTACCCACTTTTAAGGATAAAGTAAAACAGCACCCAGATAATGTGACTATGGCTTTACTAAACTATCCGATTTTGATGGCAGCTGACATTTTAGTATACAAAGCAAGCCTTGTACCAGTTGGGATTGATCAGGAACCGCATTTGGAAGTTACACGCGAGATATCTCGCAAAATGAACGAACAGTATGGTATGGACTTTCCACAACCACAACGTTTTGCAACTCGTGGCGAATACATTCCCAGTCTGATTGGAGAAGGTAAAATGAGTAAATCAGTCGAGAACTCCTTTATTAATCTAACTGATAGTCTAGATATGATTGCCAATAAAATTGCCAAAATTCCCACTGATTCCGGGCAAGGAAATAAATTACCTCAAAGTGGTGGAGTAGCCAATTTATTAATATTCATTGAACTTTTTGAAGGTTTAGAAAGAAAACGCGAGTTAGAAAAGCAGTATTTAGGTGATGGTATTCGTTATGGTGAAGTGAAAAAAGAGTTAGCTCAAGCAATTTATCAAGAACTTAAACCAATTCAGGAAAAAAGATTAGAGCTAGAAATAAACCAATCTTATATTAATAACATTATAAAAAATGGTGCTACTAGGGCTCGAGAAATTGCCTCACAAACCATAAGAGAAGTTAAAGAAAAAATGGGCTTTATTAATTTATAATACATAAATTATCTCTGTTAGGATTGTCAAAATCAAATTCCCTTGTTATAATAGCCCCATGCTTAAAGACACAATTGCCTTTCCAGATTTTGTAAAACTTGATTTGCGTGTTGGCACAATAGTGGATGCAGAGGCTGTTTTGGGTTCAGAAAGATTAGTTAAGTTGGAAGTTGATTTTGGGCAAGAGGTTGGTAAACGCCAAATTATCGCAGGTATTTCATTGCAATATAGTGTTGATAAACTGCTTAATCTTCAGGTTGTAGGTATTGTTAATTTGCAACCCAAAAAAATGATGGGAATGGACTCACAAGGGATGTTGTTAGCTGCAGGAGATGAAACCATTGCTTTACTAACTCCAGATAAACCTATAGAAAATGGAACGATTGTGCGTTAATCATTTCTTCAGATTTATTTCGTAACATATTCATGTAATTAAATAATTAATGTTTGTATTATGGTTGACAAAAAAGAAATCAAAAAACCAACGGAAGAAAAATCTAAAAAAATATTAGAGGATATAAAAGAGAGAAAAATAGAATTAAAATTGCCTCTTAATAGTAAAAAAATCAAAACATGGTTAATTATTATATTGGCTGCTTTTTTTGTTTTGCCTCTTTTTTTACCAGCTGCTCCCAAAGAAATTAGCTTATCTCAAGCAATATTAGATATTAAACAAGGGAAAGTAAAACAAGTTGATGTCAGTGAAGATATCTTAAGACTAGAATATAAAGATAATAACGAAGTGGCTGAAACTCGAAAGGAACCTCAAGATTCTATCTATGAATTAGCCAAAAACAATGATTTATTGCTTGATAGCGTAGTAGTCAATATAAAAGATTTATCCATGTCTCGAGCTTTTGCTGGATTGATCGAATTGGTGTTGCCCCTAATTATATTATCCGTGATAGCAGTAGTGATTTTTCGTCAGATGCGAGGAGCGCAAGATAGTGTTTTTGCGTTTGGTAAAAATAAAGCCAAAATTTTTATTAAAGGTAAACAAAATGTTCGCTTTGGTGATGTGGGTGGCGTTGACGAAGTTAAACAAGAATTAGAAGAAATCGTGGACTTTCTCAAGCATCCTAAAAAATACCAAAAATTGGGTGCTAAAACTCCAAAAGGTGTTTTATTGGTTGGACCTGCCGGGACTGGTAAAACTCTACTGGCTCGGGCTGTTGCCGGCGAGGCTGACGTACCCTATTTTTCTATGGCAGGATCTGAATTTATGGAAATGCTAGTAGGTGTTGGAGCTTCAAGAGTACGTGATCTTTTTTCCACTGCTAAAAAAATGAATCCAGCCATTATTTTTATTGATGAAATTGATGCGATAGGTCGTCAACGCGGAACCTCCATTACTGGTGGACATGATGAACGTGAGCAAACTCTTAATCAAATTCTGGTTGAGATGGATGGCTTTACCCAGAGGGATAATGTGATTGTGTTAGCTGCTACCAACAGAGGAGATTTATTAGATCCAGCTTTACTAAGACCTGGACGTTTTGATCGAAGAGTAGTTTTATCACTGCCAGATATTGAAGGAAGAAAGAAAATTTTATCCATTCATGCTAAAGGCAAACCATTCGAAAAAGATATTGACTGGAATCGGGTAGCTCAACGCACGGTTGGTTTTTCCGGAGCCGATTTGGAAAATATGCTCAACGAAGCGGCGATTAAAGCTGCTCGTGAGACCAAAACCGAGATCTCATATTTGGATGTTGAAGATGCAGCTACTAAAGTGAAAATGGGTCCAGAAAGAAAACGGATGCAATCAGAAGATGAAAAACTAATTACCGCCTATCACGAAGCTGGTCATGCTATTTGTGCGTATTATCTAAAAAATGTCGATCCGGTGCATCGGATTTCTATTGTGGCTCGGGGACACGCTTTAGGTTTTACTCAAGTTCCACCAGAAAAAGATAAATATCACGAAACTAAATCTGAACTGAAAGATATGATGGTTATGATGCTTGGGGGGCGCAGTGCCGAAGAGATACATTTTAAGGAAATGACTGGCGGAGCAGCATCAGATATTGAACAAGTAACAACCGTAGCTAGAAGAATGGTAGTTGATTATGGAATGTCAGAATTGGGCCCGATTAATTTAACACCTCAGCATGATATGGACAAATACTCATCAGCTTATTTCCCGCCTTCACAATTATCTGAATCCATGAAAACCAAAGTTGATTCTGCCATTAAACTACTTATTGATGAAGCCCATAATCAAGCCGTAGCTCTTTTAACTAAAAATCATAAGAAATTAGATTTAATTGCTGGGCAGTTGATGAAAAAAGAGACTTTGGAACGGGATGAGTTTGAGAGGTTGATGAAAGCCTAATTCTTCTTATTCTTATTTTTATTTAAGTTTGGCATAATAAAGAATAGTTGTTAGTTATGAGTTGTGGGTTGTTAAAAAAACTCATAAACTTATCTTGTTTATATACCCCAAAAACTAATCGCTAACAACCAATAACCAATCTGAAACCAAGCTTACTTTTTAAAGAACTATTCCAAACCTATAAAATCCACAAATTTATTTTGGCAATTGTCGTAATTGTAATTACTGCCTCTTTAGCTGTTCCTGGTTATGAGCAAAATCATCCTAAGGCCAATATTAATAATTTTGGTGAGGCACTGTGGTGGTCGTTAGTTACAGTAACTGCCGTAGGTTACGGAGATCATTATCCAGTGTCTTTTGGTGGTCGATTAGTAGCAGTGGTACTCATGTTTCTAGGAGTTACTTTTACTTCAACTGTGGTGGCCTTAGTTGCTTCTTATTATGCCTCTCGCAAGACTCAACGTGATTGGATTAAAGTTTTCCAAAAATTGGAAGATATTGAAGAGAGATTGGATAAGATTGATAAAAAGAGTGAGTATTTGGTTAAAAATGGAAGCGAAACAAAAACTCAAAATGACTAAATTTTATATCTTTTCTTTGCTTGTCCAAATAAAAGATATAAAAGAAAAGAAAGACAACTCGTTAAAACTTGCCAGTAAATCTTCGCTTAAAAGCTATGAATCTTCCCAAATTCTTTTCGGTCAGTTTGGGCTTTCATAACGCTTTTGTGCTCAATTAAGCTGGCGGCAATTTTAAAAGAGTAAAAAAAGACAAGAAGTCAAAATAAAACTCCTGTTATAATAATCTCATGTCTGATAAAACTCCCATAACTCTAGTTCTTTTTGACGGCAATGCTTTGTTGCATCGGGCGTATCACGCTTTCCCTCAGACGCTTATGACCAAAACTGGGGAACTAACTAATGCTACCTATGGTTTTACTTCCACTCTTTTAACAGTTATAAAAAAACTTAAACCTACACATGCGGTAGTAGCTTTTGATGAAAAGGGACCAACGCTACGA
>CAYXFC010000083.1:0-4545 GCA_964464155.1 uncultured Pseudomonadales bacterium | reverse complement strand
ATTAAATTATAATTGCCATATACTTATCTTTATAATTAATTAGTAATTTTACAAATAACTATTATAGAATAATAAATAATTTTTCTATATCTTATACACTTTATATGGTATTTATTAATACGTATTATCTTTGCTATTAATTAGCACTATATAATTATTATCCCTCTAACTATCACTATATTAATATTTACTACTATATATATTCGCCGTATATTATTAATAGTATATATTACTAATGATGCACGTTATTAATTTATTTATTAATACGGTTATAAATATAATATATATTATATATACGTATTGTTATATATAATTAATTCTATAACTATATATAACAATTATTAGTTATAATTAATATTATAACGGATATATATGTATTATTAACTAAAATAGACGTAATAATAACAAAATAAAGATAGTAAATATAATTTACATATTTACTTATTTTTTCTTCCCCATTGACTAACACATACAGAATTCTTATTATTAGTAGTACTTAGAAATACCTGTAAAGTTATGTACTAGCATTATATGACCTCGAGTAAATCTCTTCTAACCATATCTCAGGCAGCAAAATTCCTAGGAATTTCCGAAGATACCTTAAGAAGGTGGGAAAGGCAAGGTAAATTTATACCAGAAAGAACATTGGGCAACTCAAGAAGATATGATTTGGTAGCATTACAAAATATAAAAAACTATAATCACAAAAAAACAGTTGATGAAGCATTGGTTGAATTTAAAAATGAACTTAAAGAAATAAGAGAAATATTAAGTAATAACAAACAAAATAATAATACTAATAGTGTCAGCAAGAAAATAACAAAAGCGCCAGAGGAAAAAAAGACACTGGAAAAATTAAGAATTATTACAAATCAAGACCTCAAGAGAAATATTATTAGTAATAATACTATAAGTAACATTGTATATCAATTAAAATCTAAATTAATCAAATTATATAATTATAAAAAAATTCACAGTTCTAGCATCATAGGGTTTCTTATTATACTTCTATTTCTTGTTATTATATTTATAGTATTAAACGGATTAACAAAAGAGCTAAAAAAGATTGGCGATGAAATTAACAGTAAAGAAACATACAACCAAGAACCAAACATTTCTCAACCAAAGGATGATGAAATTTTACAAGGTAAAGGAATTATTATTAGTAAAGATAGATTATTAGTTGATAATAATGGGAACATTCAACTTACAGGAGCTATATCTGGAGGATATATAGATGCTACGAGTAACAATCTTATTGTTAACTCAGGCTTAGAACAAAATAAATCAGGAAAGGCCTTATACTACTTGTATGGTGAAGACGCTGGCGAAAATAATGCTTTTATAAGTCAAGATACCAGTTTAGATGGTTCTAATTCACTAAAAATTATACCTACTCGTGATGTAGTATTGAAAATTTCACCGACCTATCCAGAGCTATCTTCTGGAAAAACATATACCTTATCTTTATATGTTAAAAGCTTAGGTATTGTAGACACTAATATACTATTAAGTTATGGAACAACTCAAAAAAACTATCAAATAAGTGGTGACAGCTCATGGCAATTAATAACCTTAACTAAAACTTTTAATGAAAAAGAAAGTCCTACTCTTGATAATTTTACTATCGTAATTAATGCCAATACTAATGGTGGTACTTTATATCTAGATAACTTTCAGCTTGAAAATGGGACTGTAACGACAGCCTATAAGCCATCAACATTAGAAACAGATGGCATTTTAACAGTGTCTAATGACATTATCTCACCTATTTTAGCTGATACAGGATCTCTGGGAACAATTTATAAACCGTTTAAAGAATTTATTGTTAACAATCAAACTATAAATAATGATTTAGATGTTTATGGAAATACCAAAATAGAAGGTGACTTAACTGTAAGCGGTTCAATGGAATTCGAATCAGTTTCAGTTAATAATAGGCTAAATATTAGCAATGATGGTTTATATACTGGTTCTGGTATTGGTACCAAAAGATTGGATAATTTAGGAAATTTGTTAAACATCTCTAGTTTAGGTTTTAACTATGGTACTCTTACTTCTTCCACTGATTACATAATTTCATCTACAGGATTAGCTATTGGAGGATATTCAAATTACTACTTTAATAAAAATGGTTACATAAAGGCAGAACAAATAAACTCTATTCAAGATATAAAAATTGGAGACCCAAATGGAGAAAGTGACAGTCTTGGTATCTATTTTACTGGTGTCAGTGGACAAAATAACGAAGCTGGTGTTAGATTTAATGTGGGTTCAGGTAAGTTAGAATATAGAGACGATAATACAACTTCTTGGACTACCTTTGACAGTCTTACCAGTACTAGCAGTAGTAATGATTATAGTGCTAGTAATGGTTTGAATATGGATAGTAATGATATTCAACTTGGAGGTAATCTTACCACTGATACTACAACTACTTTAGGAGCATATGATTTAGTTTATAATCTTAACAGTACTGGTGACATTGACTTCCAGGATTCTGGTTCTACTATTTTATATATAGGAGACAATGGTAATATTGGCATTGGCACTAGTAGCCCAACAGCTAAATTGGATATAAATACTTATACTAATTTTAGTTCTTCACTTAATGTAGCTTCTACACTTACTACTTCGGCGTTAAAGATTACTTATGGAGCAGGAACTGATAAGTGGTTAGCCTCAGACGCTTTAGGTAATGCTATCTGGACTGACTTACCTATTTCTACAAGTTATTTAGCAGGCAATGGTTTAGAAATGAATGGATCTACTTTTGACTTGGGGGGTTCACTTGATTTTTCTACTAGTCTTAGTACCGGTTCATATGATTTCAATTTTTCTCTTGATGGCACCGGTAATACTAATTTTATTTTATCCAATAGTGGTGACGTGATATTCAAAAGCGGAGATACAGCTTTTGCTACCTTTGCTAATAATGGATCCTTTACCCTAGATAGTTTAATTATGGATGGGAATACCCTCTCTGCTGCATCCGCTGCTGGTTTAAGCTTAATGGATGATGGAGGGAATCTAGGAATGTTTATTAAAGATGAAGGCAATGTAGGGATAGGCACCACTAATCCCCTTTCCAAACTAGCAGTTGAAGGTGTTGGCTCCTTTACTCTAGGAACTGTAGACTTACCTGGGATTATCTTTAGAGATGATATCAATACTGGTTTGTGGTCTTCTGGAGCTGATACCATTAATTTCTCTACTAATGGGAGCGAGATGATGAGAATTAATAGCAGCGGCTACGTTGGTATTGGTACTACCGAACCTACTGAAAAACTAGCTCTTGCTGGAGGTAACTTCTTACAAACTGCTTATGGTAATCCTACTCTTAAAGGTAGTATTGCTACTGCTGACGCTTCTTTTGGAGTTTATGTATCAGGGAAATATGCTTATTTAGCTGATGAGGCGGCTGGATTAAGGATTATTGATGTGTCTGATCCAGCTAATCCCATAGCTCTAGGTTCTTATGATAGTGGTAGTAATAATGTGATTTCAGTTAAAGTAGCTGGTAAATATGCCTATATTGGATACTTCGAAAATAGCATGTCCATTGTAGATGTGTCCAATCCTTATTCACCTAGTCTTGTTGCCAATGTAGCTTTATCTGGAAGAGCTAGAGATTTATATGTTTCCGGTAAATACGTTTATGTGGCCGCTGGTTTTGCTGGTCTACAAATAGTAGATGTTTCCAATCCCTCTCTTCCCGTTGTAACTGGTACTTACTCTGCTGGGGGTAACTATGGAAGTGGTATCTATATATCTGGAAATTATGCTTATCTAAATACCTACACTGCTGCCAATAGCCTATATATCATTAATATTTCTAATCCTACAACTCCTACTTTAACTGGAACTTATCCTGGTATTACTACTGTCCTTAGTGGTAATAATGTCTATGTTTCCGGTAAATATGCTTACATTGCTAATGGAGCCACTGGTATGACTATTATTAATGTTACAGATCCAACTACTCCCACTTTCGTTAGCGACACTAGTATTGGTGCAAATGCTGATGCTATTTACGTCTCAGGTAACTATGCTTATGTCACAGATTCTGATGGTAATTTAAATGTACTTAATATTTCAAATCCGATCACTCCTACTGTAATTGGTAAATACGACACCGGCAATGGTATTGCTGAAGGTGTTCATGTAGCTGGCAAATATGCTTACGTGGCCAATTTTGCTGAGGGTTTAAAAATCATTGATATCAATGGTATGGAAACTCCAGCTATGTATGCAGGGAATATTCAAACCAATGATATTACTATTACTGAAAATGGGGATATTGGAAATAATCTTTATGTCAGAAATGGTCTAAATGTAGGTCAAGGTGGTCTTTATGCTGGAGGTCCTACTAGCATCATGCTTGGTGTAGGTATTACTGCTCCTCATACTGCTTTGACAGTCACTCAAGCTGGAACTGGAGATATTCTTAACCTTTTTGATAATACTACTGAAGTTTTTACTGTTTTGGATGGTGGTAATGTTGGTATCGGAACCACTAATCCTCAATCAAAACTTGAAATCAAT
>CAYXFC010000082.1:0-4545 GCA_964464155.1 uncultured Pseudomonadales bacterium | reverse complement strand
AGTTGCTAACTTGTACATTGTACTAGCCATTTACACACACTATCTTACAGTCTCCGCTTTTTTAATAATTGCATATACACAAGTTAGATTCTTAGTATTGGATATAACAGTTTTTACTCTTTCTTTCTTAATAAAATCACCTCCAAATTCCCACCAGACTAAATTATTTTTTTTATTATCACCACTATGGAAGCTAGGATTTTTTTGATAAATTATTTCCTTGTTTTCCGGATTTTGATCAACACATTTTTTAGTTTTTCGTTTGGGAATAAGAGGAGTGGTAAACAGGCAAATACCATTAGGTTTGAGTATACGCCTGCATTCAAGTAAGGCTTGATGACTATCACAGACATGCTCTAAAACTTCACTGTGTAAAACTAAGTCAAAAGTATTGTCATGGTAACTTAATTTGGTAATATCTTCATGACGAGGTGTTCTTAGTTTTTGCCAAAAAGATAATTTATTTCTATCTAGATTAAATTCACTGTAATAAAGTCGGCTAATTTTGCGCAAACTCAAATGTAATTTGCCACAACTGTTAATTTCGGCTACGCGTATTCCTTTCCTATTAGCCTGCTTAATCCACTCTATTAAGCTATATACTTTAGGCAATTGAATTTGGTTAACAATAGCCTGTGCTAGACTTCTATTAAGCAAAGAATTACCACATTTAGGACAAAAAGATGATTCACGACGGTCTAATTGTTGGCGTTGTAGTTTGGTTAATTGCCATGATTGAGCCAAATCATCAGTAATAATTGAATTCATCTGCCACTGCTGATCTATGGCACCGCAAACAAAACAATAGTTGGAAATATTTATACCCATGACTCTTACTATATCAAATCTTATGAGAATCGTAAGACCATTAATAAATATAAAATGTAAGAAAAACGCTTAGCAATTAAAAAGACTTAGTTTGAGCACTAGCCAAATATATTGGCTTAAAATTAAGTTCAAATAGTGTAATATTATTAATATATGTTTAAATCAAAAAAATATTTATCTAATTTAGTAAGACTTTTAATATCTAACCTTATTGGTTTAATCGGAAATAGTTTTTTAACTTTTGTATTTATCGATTCTTTTATAATAATGATGGTTATCGTAACAGGAACATCTTTTGAATTTTTAATTAACAAATTTATTTCTTTAAGCTTAGGAATAAACAATTCTTCCTTTACTTTAGATAAAAATGACATTATTAGATTAATTGAAATATGGTTTATATTGATCCCTCTTTTTTGGCAAGTGATAACGAGAGTGATAAAAATCCAAATTAAATTCAAAACCCTATATATACTACCAATAATATTATTAGGTCATATTTATTTGGGATATAAAATTAAATCATTATTAGTTGCTTTTACTTTTTTTGCACTAACGTTAGGAAGTTTATTAATCTATAATTTCTTAAGCCTAATTGCCAACAAATTCAGAGTAATTTCATTTAAATCTTACTGATCTTTTCAACTTTGGGTTTGATTACGATCTGACAATAAGCTTGATCTGGATGTTTGTTAAAATAATTCTGATGATATAACTCTGCAGGATAAAAAACGTCCAGTTTTTTTATCTCAGTCACAATTTTCTTATCAGGATATATTTCTTGTTGGGTAATAGTTTTGGAATTTTGAATTACTTGTTTTTGTTTGGAATCAGTATAGAAAACAATTGATCGGTATTGTGTTCCGATATCTGCTCCTTGCTGGTTTAAACTAGTGGGATCATGAATTTGCCAAAAAATATCTAAGATTTTATCTAGACTAACTAGACTCGGATCATAATCTAGCTTAACTACCTCAGCATGTCCAGTTTGCCCACTACAAACTTGGTTGTAATTGGGATTAACAATTTTTCCTCCAGCATATCCTGAAGTAACTTTGACAATTCCCTTAACTCTTTGAAAAACGGCTTCACTGCACCAAAAACAGCCTGAGCCCAAGATAATTGATTGCATATATTTTTTTTGGAAAAATGTCAGATTTTGGACGTAATCAGAACGACATTTTTATACATTATTAAAATATTTAACTTCCTTCTGGTACAAATTTCATTGAAAGTGAATTAACACAGTGTCTGATATTTTTGCTAGTTAAATTTTCACCTTCGAAAACATGACCTAGATGTGATCCACATTTGGCACAAATAATTTCGGTTCTCACTCCATCAGAGTCAAATATGCGTTTCACAGCATCAGGAATCTCGTTATCAAAACTGGGCCAACCACAGTGAGCATCAAATTTATCATTTGACCGATATAGGGGAGCATGGCATCGGCGACACAAATAAATTCCAGTCTGCCAGAAATCATCATATTCACCAGAGAAAGGTGGTTCGGTTACCTTGTTTTCGATAACCTCTTTCTGCTTATCTGTCAGCGGATATAATTTAACTTTATTACCCATGTCGATATTTTAAGCTTGTTGCCATTAAAATAATGTGAAGAGTGGTTTATCATTTTAATACGTACATGTTATAGTAGGTCGTTATGATCGATATCAAATCTCAACTCAATCCATCTCAATACAAAGCTGTAACTACAATCGACCGACCAGTTTTGGTGATTGCTGGTGCTGGTTCTGGAAAAACACGAGTGATTGAATATCGGGTTTTACATCTAATTCAGCAAAGAGTTGACCCGAGTTCAATTTTACTGCTTACTTTTACCCGAAAAGCTTCAAGACAGATGATGGAAAGAGCTGGATCTCACGACCCAAGATGTCAACAAATCGATGGAGGGACTTTTCATAGCTTTGCTTTTAAGTTACTTAAACGTTTTAGCAACAAAATCAGTTTATCCAACTCCTTTAGTATTTTGGACCAAAGTGACAGTGTGGAGTTGGTGGGGAAAGCAGTTAATCAATTAGATCTTTATGATTTGCGTCAGAGATTTCCTAAAAAAGAAACCGTTCAGAGCATTATAAGTAAATCGGTAAATAAACAGGTTACGATTAAGCACATTGTGGAACGGGAATATCCTCAGTTTGAAGAATTAATTGGCGAGTTAGAAAAAGTTAAAGTTAAATATGTAAAAGAAAAAATCAGTTCGGATTATGTTGATTATGATGATTTGTTAGTTTATTTAAAATTATTATTGGAAGGTCAGTCACTTTCTAATAAATTAGCAAACCAGTATCAACATATTATGGTTGATGAATATCAGGACACCAATAAGCTACAAGGAGATATTAGCTATCTTTTAGCCCAAAGTCATAACAATATTATGGCGGTGGGTGATGATGCTCAAAGTATTTATGGGTTTAGAGGTGCTACTCATGCCAATATTATGGAATTTCCACTTAAGTTTGCTAATTGTGAAATTATTAAGCTAGAACAAAACTACAGATCTACTCAAGAAATCCTTAATTTGGGCAACAGTGTTTTGGGAAATATGACCAAAAAATATGCCAAAAAATTAAGTTCTGCCCTTTCTCAATCTGGAGAAAAACCACAACTACAGGTTTTCAAAAACCCTTATGATGAAGCGTCTTGGATTGCATCAAACATAAAAAAATTCCGCGACCAAGGGATTGATTTTGCCAAACAAGCAATCTTGTTTCGTAGTGCTTATATTTCCATTCCTTTACAAACAGAATTAGGACATCTAGGAATTCCGTTTCAAGTTTATGGAGGTCTTAAGTTCTATGAAACTGCTCATATCAAAGATTTTCTTTCTTATCTTAAGATAGTAAATAATTTCAAAGACGAGTTGGCATGGCTGAGAGTTTTACGTTTGTTGGATGGCGTAGGTCCAGTAACAGCGACTAAAATTTTTTCTCTAATTAAAACGGAAAATAATTTTACTTCAGCCTTGCAAAGTTTGGAAGCTACATTTGGCACTGGCTCCAGTTTCTCTAATAGTCTAACTGGTTTGATCAATATTTTTTATGCTTGCAATAGCAGTCTTGACCAAACACCTAGTGCCATAATGCCCATAATTTATCAAAATTATCATAAAATTGGCGAGAAAATTTATGATGAGTGGCAACTGCGGGAAGCCGATGTTCAAACTGTAATTGAGATAGGGGGAAGATATGAAACGATTGCCGATCTACTTTCTGATTTGGCTTTGGAACCACCAGAAAGAGGAGTAGAAAAAGTCTTGCCAGAAATAGAAGATGAAAAACCACTCACTTTATCCACCATCCATTCAGCTAAGGGTTTGGAATGGGATATTGTTTTTGTCATTGGACTGATAGATGGAGTTTTCCCAAGTAGGTTTTCGCTAAAATTTACTGACCAACTAGAAGAAGAGCAAAGACTTTTGTATGTAGCAGTCACAAGACCCAAAAAACAACTTTTTTTGACGATGCATCATGAAGGAACTGGGTCTGGTTTTTATCAATTCAATCGCTTGTCACGTTTTTTGGAACATCCTGCGATATTACAATCTTTACATCAAGCAGTTAGTGAATCAGATTTGGATTCAGTCGAAGTTAGAGCTTATCAAAAAAAACATGATTTGGATTGCGAAAATCAGGTATTAACCCAAGAAGAACTTAAGGGAAATATTAAAGATAAAAAGGCTTTATTTGAAAAATT
>CAYXFC010000081.1:0-4621 GCA_964464155.1 uncultured Pseudomonadales bacterium | reverse complement strand
ACTCGAATGGTCATAAAAAAATCTCTCGGTTTCCAGTCACTATAAACGCTCTTTAAGTCTCTTATCACTACTTCAATTGATGAAACTGTCCAGTTATTTAGACCACTTAATCTATCTTTCAAATCAGTTAGTAATTTTTTAATAGCTTCGCTGTCCTGCTTAGTTTGCTTTTTAACTAATTCGATATCGATATCAATGTCCGGTTTAAGAAAAGCAATTAATTCTGGTATTTGCGAAAAAACTTCTACTCTTTCAGCAATTAAAGGAGTTAATTTGTGCCAAGTTTCACTGGACAAATCCTGATCACTGAATTTTTTAGCCCAAATGATAAAATCAGTTTCGGACATTTCTCTAACATATTTCCCATTCATCCAACGCAGTTTAGTTTCGTCAAAAACCGGACCAATAGGGGATAGGTCTTTGAGATCAAAAAGTTGAGTAAATTCTTCACGGCTAAATATTTCTTTTTCCTGTGGATGAGTCCAACCTAGTTGACTTAAAAAGTTAATTAATGCATCAGGTAAAAATCCTTCACCAATAAACCAATCCACATTGGTATGCCCTTTGCGTTTGGAAAGCTTAGTTTTGTCCGTGTTACGTAGCGTAGGTGTATGCACATAAATTGGCGGCTGCCATCCTAAGTAGCGATAAACTAAAAAGTGTTTAGGAGCCGATGGTAACCATTCTTCACCTCTAACCGCGTGAGTAATTTGCATCAGATGATCATCCACGATTGCTGCCAAATGATAAGTGGCAAAGCCATCTGATTTGAGCAGTACTTGATCATCTACCGTATTGCTATCAAACTCAATTTCGCCTCGAAGTAAATCTTTGACTATTATTTTTTCATTTTCCGGAACTTTAAGTCTAATCACGTATGGTTCGCCATTGGTTAATTTCTTTTTTATTTCATCTTTATTTAAATTACGACAATGTTTGTCATACATGGGAGGTTTACCTGCCTTTTGCATTTGTTTACGTACTTCATCCAATCTTTTACTGGTGCAAAAACAGTAATAAGCGTGCCCTGATTCAACTAATGAAAGTACATATTTTTTGTATAAATCTAATCTTTCTGATTGACGGTAAGGTGCAAAAGCACCACCTTTGCGCGGGCTTTCATTTTCAGATATTCCAAACCAATCCAAAGCTTCCCAGATTTTAGCTTCAGCGTCTTTAACCAACCTTTTTTGATCTGTATCTTCTATTCGAACTATAAATTGACCATTATTTTTAGCAGCAAAGACAAAATCAAGCCAAGCTTGATAGATGGTGCCAATATGGGGATAGCCGGTTGGTGATGGAGCTATGCGAGTTCTGACTGTCATATATTGATATCCCTTTCTTTTTATGATATATTAAACCCAATCACGATGAGAGGACTACCAAAGGCGGACCTTGCTCCCCGCGGGAATGCCTCTCTTTTTATTTTCTTCTAAGTTTTTCTTTCAGTAAACCAATTTTTATAATATGTTTTGCGTACTTTTTTAATAATGATGAGTATTTTTGGCTTGGAGTTATTATGTGAAGTAGTTTCCCTTTTTGATACCAATAATCTATTAGGCAAAAAAAGTCTCCATCACCACTAACAATAATTGCTTTTTCGTAGTGATTAAACTCGATCATTGCGTGTAAAACAAGATCAGCATCAACATTTCCCTTAACAACTATCTTATTCTTATTTTTAATTTCCAACGTTGGCTTAAAAATACAAATATATCCGACACTTTGAAGATAAGTATAAAGTTTTTGGTTTCCTGGTATGTACCCAATAAATAAATATGTTTTTTTAACCTTATATTTTGTTCTTAAATATTGCCTGAATTTGCCAAAATCCAACATCCAACCTTGACTTTTTATACCAAGATTCAAATTTTGACTATCAATAAAAGCATATACAGATGAATTTTTTTGCATGAAAGAATTATAGCATTTCAGATTTAAGCTTTTCAATCAAGTTCTTTTGCTCGCGATTTAATCTCTCCGGAACTTTTACTATCAATCTAATGTACTGGTCTCCAATTCCTCTACCTCTTAAATAAGGCACACCTTTACCACGCAAACGCACCATAGTATGTGGTTGAGTTCCGGGACGAATTTTTATATTAATTGGACCATCAACTGTCGGAATTTCGGTTTGTCCACCTAAAGCTGCCAGAGTAAAAGAGATTTCATGATTGATAAAAATATCTTGACCTTCACGTTTGAAAACTGAATCAGATTTGACATCAATGGTCACATCAAATTCGTTATACCGAATTCTAGTACCATCATCAACCCCAGCCGGTACTTTAATCACATGTTCTTTGCCTTGATGGACAATTTTACGCTCCACCCCTTTTATCGATTCCATAAAAGTAATTGATAAAGAATAGCGTGGCTTGGCTGCTTGACGTGAGAATCCCCCACCAAAAAATTGTTCAAAAATTTCAAACGGATCAGAAAAACCACCAAAATCAAATCCTCCCATATCTCCAGCATTGGAGGAATATGAATAAGTAAATGGCCCTTGTCGGTATGCCTGTCCTCCTCCACCAAAACCCCCAAATCCGGTTGAGGGATCAAAGGCTGCATGACCAAATTGATCATATTTTTGTTTTTTGGAAGCGTCAGATAAAACCTCATAGGCTTCAGTTACTTCTTTAAACTTTTCAGCTGCTCCAGCTTCTTTATTGCGATCAGGATGAAATTGCAAAGCTAACTTGCGGTAAGCTTTTTTAATCTCATCGGCTGATGCAGTTTTGGAAACTCCCAAGACTTCGTAAAAATCACGTTTGGTAACCATATATTTCTAATTTAATTCTTTAATATAATAAACTCGATCTTCATAGCCTTGTGCAATATCTTTTCTATCTATTTTATTAACTTTACCATACTTGTTAAAAAGTAATTTTTTATAAAACTTATGACTTCTACTACTTAAATCAGTATACAAAACTATTAATCGAAAACGTTTAGATTTAACAATCTTCTCAAATTTTCTGAATAATTGAACGCCTAGATTATTTCCTCGATATTTTTTATCCAAAACAATATCAGCTAAATATACGTAATTTAGATATTGATCTAAAAAGTGCTTAAATATCTTTTTCTGATATGCGTTTTCTCTTACATTTGTTTCTTGATGCGAATTATAAAAAGCTACTAGATATCCAACAATCTCTGTTTTTTCTATTGATAATATTAAAATACCTTCATCAATAGCTCTTAAAAAATAATTTTCAACTACTTTTTTAGATAATTTAAAGTTAGCCCAAGGTGTATCATCCCAAATCTTATACCAACAACTTATTATTTCATCCTTATTTGCTTCAAAATAGGCCAAACTCACCTTAATTATTTTCATTAATCAAATATGGGGAACGATATTCTCGCTCCCCATATACAAAATACCATATACCATATACTAATTACTCATTCACCACTTCCCCTTCTTCTACTGGTCCGTTTTTCTTCCCATTACCTTTTTCTTCCTTTTTATCTTCTTTTCCTTTAGTTTCGGGTTCAGTTTTTGGTTCTTTGTTCTTAGCTGCTTCCTCTTGTTTATAAACTTCCTCGCCAATTTTTTGCATTACTCCTGATAGTTTTTCCATTTTGGCTTTTACATCAGTCTCATCAAAATCTTCTTTGGCAATCGTATCTTTAAGCTCTTTAGTGGCTTCTTCAACCGGTTTTTTGATGTCATCTTTAACCTTGTCTCCGGCATCTTTGAGAGCTTTTTCAGCAGTAAAAACTAAGGTATCGGCCTGATTTTTCACTTCGATGCGTTCTTTTTTCTTTTTATCTTCATCAGCATGAGCCTCAGCTTCTTTGCGCATCTTATCTACTTCTTCATCAGTTAGTTCAGTTGATCCTTTGATAGTAATCTTCTGCTCTTTGCTAGTCGCTTTATCTTTGGCAGTGACATTGAGAATTCCATTAGCGTCTAGCTCAAAAGTTACCTCTATCTGAGGCATACCTCTAGGGGCTGGAGCAATGCCATCAAGAATAAATCGGCCTAGAGATTTGTTGTCACTAGCCATCGGTCTTTCACCTTGAGTCACATGAATTTCCACCTGTGTCTGATTATCGGCAGCCGTGGAAAAAGTCTGAGACTTGGAAGTTGGTACTGTCGTATTGCGTTCAATCATGGGTGTAGCTACTGATCCCATGGTTTCTATTCCAAGAGTTAACGGTGTTACATCAAGTAGTAATATATCTTTGACATCTCCCATCAAAACCCCACCTTGGATAGCAGCTCCAACTGCAACTACTTCGTCCGGATTAACAGATTTGTTTGGTTCTTTACCAAAAAAGTCTTTTACTACCTGCTGTACTTTAGGCATACGAGTTTGACCACCAACCAAAATTACTTCGTTAATATCTTTAGTCTCCAACTTGGCGTCTTTCAAAGCTTTTTTAACCGGTTCTATAGTTTTTTGGATTAAATCATCAACTAATTGTTCTAGCTTGGAACGAGTCAGTTTCATAGTCAGATGTAAAGGCTGACCTGATTTATCCATCGTAATAAATGGCTGGTTGATTTCAGATTCCATTGATGAAGATAATTCTTTTTTAGATTTTTCGGCTGCATCTTTAATACGTTGCAAAGCTTGCTTATCTTTTTTTAAATCAATAGAGT
>CAYXFC010000080.1:0-4677 GCA_964464155.1 uncultured Pseudomonadales bacterium | reverse complement strand
TATTTAGCACAATTAACAGGAGAGTTGAAAATAGGAGATCATGTAGCTCTTCACTGGGGATGGATAGCTAAAAAGATAAACCAAAATGAAAAATTAATATTAAAAGAATGGACAGAAAAACTTCTAGAAAATTAATTATTTAGCTAGCTCATTCTGCTTTTGTTTTCGCAAAGCTTGCCAGATAAGCAAACTAACTCCAAGTATCATTAATATTCCTTGTTGGGTCAGTTGTAACTTCCAGCTATGGGTAATAAAAACCGCTGACAATATATTGGTTACCAAAGTCGAAGCCACTAATACAGCTGTTACTGTAATAGCTGGGGCTAATTTTAGAGCTCTATACCAAACACTGACATAGACAAATAAGGCCAAGGCAGTTAAGATAAGCCAAAAATACTGCATTGAATTTAAAATTAAAAGATTAGAGACAGTTTTGGGATTAGTAATTAGAGAAGCTAAAAATAAAATAAGAGAGCCAATACCCATTCTGGCTCCTGTGACAATATCAGGATCCACTGTTTTTAGCACTTTTTTAGCAATCACGTTTTCTATAGCCCATAAAATAGTGGCTGCCAAAATCATCAGTTCTCCGGCTGAAAAAGTAAAGCCCTTAAAACCGCCGACCATTACATTGGCTCCAAACAAAATACCTATCGCTAGTATTTGCACAGCCGATATTTTTTCTTTTAAAAAAGGAATTGCCAGTAGAGCCACCCAAATGACTAAAGTCTTTTGGATAATAGCGGCATTTATGGCTGGAATTTGGGAAAGACCGCTAAAAAATAAGTAAAAAGGTAAAGCACCACCGATAATTGCGACCATTATTAGCTTAAAAACTTGATCTTTTTTAAGAGTCAGAATCGTTTTCCATTTTTTAGTAAATATAAGTAAAGCAATAATCATGACCGCTACAATAATATTTTTACTGGCTGTAAAAGTAAGTGCCGATTTGATGGAATCCACGGCAAATTTATTGATAAAAATAGAAAAGCCGGAAATAAAAGCAGTTAATAGAGCGAGTTGAATACCTCTGTTTTTCATTTTGTCATTATGAGAAACGCAATGACGAAGTAACCCCGTGAGTTATATAAATTCGGACGGGATTCTTCAGCAGAAACGCTTCGCTTTCTGTTTAGGATGACATAATAATTATGTCAATTTATTAAATAAACTGCTTACGTCACGAGTTTGCAATGGTAAAGATACAACTGCCTGATCTTGAATAAATGGGATTAGTTCTTCATATGATTTTTGTTTTTTATCCTGATATAAAATGCCACAGGCAATTTGTTTATCACCCCAAGCCATTGCTTTTTCAATCGCTCCTAACTTATTAGACGGATCATAACTATCGTCTACATAATAAGTGTTTTCCTTAAGATACTGCGCAGTGTACTCAGGATTGAAAGAAGGACAGGGCTGTAAAACATCAATTAGTGCCACGCCTTTGTGATTGTTGGCTGCAATTATAATCTCGGTCAGTTTGGGTATATCCATACAAAAAACTCTAGCTACAAATGTAGCTCCAGCGGCAATAGCCACCTCCAAAGGATTAAGAGGCATATCGATATTGCCCAGAGGAGTCGATTTGGACTTAAAACCCATGGGAGTACGGGGAGAGGTTTGACCTGTTGTTAAACCGTAAATAGCATTGTCATGCAGAATTATGGTCAGATCATGATTACGCCTACAGGTATTCATAAAGTGATTACCGCCCTCAGCCAGACAATCACCATCTCCGGTAAAAACAAAGACATTAAGTTTGTTGTTGGCAAGTTTCACTCCGGTGGCTACGGGTAGGGGTCGGCCATGCAAGCCCTCAATGGAATTGATATTAGTAAAATTAACTAGATGTCCGTGACAGCCGATACCAGCGACAAGAGCAGTATTGCTATTATCCCAATTTTGTGAAGCAGCAGCCTGCTTCCATGCTGTCCATGTACCGAAGTTGCCGCATCCTGGACACCAGTTGGGTTGGCATGAGGTGTTGTAGTCGTTTAGGTTCATAGGCAGGTATATGTAAGTATAGAGTATTATGTATAAAGTATAAAGGGTAATTCTGTCCAAATCACAGTTTCTTTATTGACTCTATCATTTGAATTAGTTTAGTTTCTTCGCTTGATTTCATGGTTTCCTTTTCCATATTGTCATACTTAATTGCTATCCAGAATGTTCCGTTTACTGTGTCAAATGTAGTATTAGAATTGCCAAATATTTCTTTATTTTCTCCTTTATACTTAAATAAATTTAATGTTATTTTTTGATCTTGATAATATTTACTAGTTTCGCAATCAGTTTCTTCTGGGCTTGTTCCGCAATAAGGACCTCTACCTAAGTTACTCATATCTATCTGAAAATAATCTGAGTTGATATTTACCCAATATTCAGACACCTTGCATTTCCATGTATCAGGTAATTGTAAAGATATTCCCAAATTCTTATTTATACACTGTCCTGATACATTTTCTTGATCTTGATCTGTAAACTTAAACGTGGATAGGATTTGGTCTATTTCAGGAGATTGGCCATTTATAATAATTGCATATTTTATTTTGTTATTTATTTTTTGATAAACCGTAAAAGGTCCATTTCCTGGGAGTGAATATCCAAAATCGATTGTTCTCTCTTTAAGATTTGTAATTGACCAATTAGCTCCAGCAATTATTTTATTATTTTCGGTGTTTATCATTATTAACGGAAGCTCAGACTCCGATTTACTAGCATGAATAATAAACTTAATTGTCTCCAAATCCACATCAATAATATTCTCTGTATCTGTGGAAAAACTTGAATTGAGTTTTATGGATGCACCATCTGGGTATTTAATGCTAAATTTAAAATCATTATTGGAATATGTTTTCCAATCACTTGGAATAGTATTTTCAGTTTGGGTTTGAGTGATAGACTGAGGAGTAGATGAAATTAATGGTTCTTGTTGTTTGGGTGATTTTTGCCCAACATACAGATATCCCATACTTTCTATAATAAGTAGACGCATTACGGCCAGCAGAAGTAGTACGGCAAGAAAACCGATAACCAATTTAAGTTGCCGGTTTTGTCTTTGGAGTTGGGGAGTAGGCAGAGGATTATTTGATTGGTTTTGAATTGGCGAAATTGGTTCTGTCTCTGAATTATCTGGAATCATATATTTAAAAGATTGCCACAATAATTGTTAGATTCTGGACTCGTCTTAACAATCCTCGCCAGAATGACAATTATTTCGCAATGACATAGCTAGTGGCCTAATATACTATCCAACTTTTCCATAATTTCCTCAGGATAAATCGGCCTACCGTCGTATTTGAGTAGATTATCGAGAATTCTAATTCCTGTTTGCTCAGCTATCCAACCCGCCATTTGGGCGCCATAATTTTGCTCAATATTAAGTTTATATTTAGCTTGTCCCAAAACTTGCTTCACAGTTTCAATAGGGAATGGATTAATCCAGGTTAAATGTAAATAATTAACATTGGGATAGTATCTTAATGCGTCAATAATTGAGCCTTTATTTGATCCCCAGGAAACAATAGTCACATCGGCATCTTTAGCTCCATATAGAATTGGCTCTGGCATATCTTGATGCCTGCAAACCTCTAGCTTACGATTTCTCTTTTCCATTTGGGAGTTGCGCATGGCAATTTCTTCCATGGAAAATCCCAGCTCATCATGTTCATCTGAATTAGCGATAAAGAAATTACCGGATCCGAGTGGGACGCGCAAAGAAATGCCTTCATCAGTCAGTTCGTAGCGTTTGTAATCCGGGATTTTTTTATCACTATATTTACCTCTTTCAACTTCAAATTTATCACTAAAAAGTTCGAAACTTTGATCATTTTCGGCAATAATTTTATCAGACAGAAGTATTACTGGTGTTTGATATTTTTCAGCTAAATTAAAAGCCTGTTGAGTTAACTCAAAACACTCTTTGGCGTCTCCTGCAGCTAAAACAATGCGGGGAAAATCTCCGTGACCGGAATGTAAAACTAATCTTAAATCGCCCTGTTCTGACCAGGTAGGCATAGCTGTTGCTGGAGCGTTGCGCATAACGTTGATAATTACTACTGGCGTTTCGGTCATGCCTGCAAGACTGACTCCTTCTTGCATGAGACAAAAACCACCCCCAGAAGTTGCAGTCATACTTCTTGCTCCAGCATTAGCTGCTCCAATTGCCATTTGTAAAGCCGCAATTTCATCTTCCGGTTGTTTATAAATGAAGCCAAATTTTTCTTGATGAGGGGCCATGTTGTGCAAAATATTAGTTGCTGGAGTCATAGGATACATAGCGGCAAATTGAACCCCTGCTGATATAGCACCAAAAGCACAAGCTTCATTACCGCTGATTACCATTTGTTTGGATTGATTTTGACGTTGGGGAATTATTTCTTTAATCAAATTGCTAAAATTTTTCAGGGCAAAATCATATCCAGCCTGAGCAGCTTTGTGATTAATTTCGGCTACTTCTTTGGGTTTATCAGCGAATTCGTGAGTAAGTAAATCTTTGAAATGTTGGAGATTGCCTTTAAGCAATGCCATAGTAGCACCCATTGCCACCGTATTAGCCATAATAGCTTTACCTCCAACATCCTGTGCTAATTCGGCCAGAGGAATAGCTACAATATTTATTTTGGATGAAACTTGATCGGTAGTAATTCCAGTATCTTTATCAAAAAGAATAAT
>CAYXFC010000079.1:0-4709 GCA_964464155.1 uncultured Pseudomonadales bacterium | reverse complement strand
TGATCAAGGGAAAGTTCTGCGTCTTCTTTAAATTGCCAATTTATTTCTTTGACATTAAGTTCCTCTTTAATAATCGCCAGCAAAGTATCATTTAATTTGGCATTTTTATTTTTAATTTTTAAATTTGCTAAAGGCTGTCTAACTGGAACTTGTTCTACTTTACGGATCGCGTTGCCTTGACTACAAATCTCTCTTACCAACTCCATGTCGGTTAATAGTTGTTTATTTTCTTTATTACTTTTATATTTTGCTGGCCAATCACAAAGATGAATTGATTGAGGAAAATCACCACCAATAGTTAAATTACGATATATTTCTTCGCTGATAAAAGGAATCGTGGGGGCCATCACCAAATTACCATAAAAAAGAGCTAAATATAAAATTTGCAAAGCCGTTTTATCCCCGCTGACAAAACGTTCCCGATTACGTCTTATATACCAAGTAGAAATATCATCTATAAAGGGGCGGATTTCTCTCACAGCTTTGGGCATGTTATAGCCGTCCAATGCTTTTTCAGTATTAACAATAAATTCATTAATTCTAATTATCATCCATTTATCCAAAGGATTAGACGCAGATTTACTTAACTGCTGTCTTAAGACGTTAATTTGATCAATTGATTTGGGTGCTATAAAATTATTTATTTTGGCATAAGTTACAAAATATTTGTAACTATTCCATAAAATACTTAACACTCTTTGAGATTGTTCTTTGATATCTTTTTCATCAATATTGAGATTGCCTCCAGCCATGACCGCACTTCCCATTAGATAAAGTCTTAAAGCGTCACCGCCATAAGTTTCGATGACTTTTTTGGGGTCTGGATAATTACCATAAGACTTGCTCATTTTCCGACCATCTGTACCTTTAATTACCCCTGTAACAACTACATTTTTAAAAGCGTGAGTATCAAAAACGGCATTAGCTAAAACATGCATTACATAAAACCAAGCCCGAGTTTGAGCCACATATTCAATAATATAATCACCGGGAAAATTACGCTCAAATTTGGTTTTATTTTCAAAAGGATAATGAAATTGGGCATAAGGCATGGAACCACTATCCAACCAACAATCCAAAACCTCTTCTACTCTTTTCATTATCCCATCACATTTATCGCAAGAGAAAGTAAAGCTGTCAATATATGGCCGATGCAGATCAGTGACCTTTTTTCCAGATAATTTTTCAATTTCAGCAATTGAACCCAAAGCTTTTAACTTGCCACACTTCTCACACTTCCAAACAGGCATAGGAGTAGCCCAATAACGTTTACGAGAGATACACCAATCAGGAGCCGATTCAATTCCTTTTTTAAATCTGCCTTGTTTAAAATGTTTAGGAAACCAATTTATTTCTTCGTTGGTCTTAAATAATTTAGGTTTCAATTGAGAAACTCTAACAAACCAAGCGTCCTGAGGTGCATAATAAAGTCTGGTAGCACATCTCCAACAAACCGCCACACTATGCGTATGCTGCTGCTGATCATATAATAAGCCTCTTTTATCCAAATCTTCATCAACTAGTTGATTTGCCTTAAGATAATATAATCCATTCCAGGGAGCTCTATCTATCGTTAAGTTTCCACTTTCATCAACATGTTCAATTAGAGCAATATTTTGTTCTTGCATAACCTTAAAATCCTCTTCACCATAAACTGCTAAGGTAACCACGCCTGTTCCCTCATCATCAGTGACAAAATCACCGCCAACTATCACATAAGCTTTTTTATCCTTAGGTATTTTAAAATAATCAAAATGGGGATAATAATGTTCACCAATTAATTCGGAACCTTTAATTTCACCAACTACTTCATAGGGTTCTTTTTTGAGCATCTTTTGCGTTGTCTTTGCTAATATCAAATACTCATCCTTTTGTTTAACAATAAGATAAGTAAATTCAGGATTGACTGCCAACGCCAAAGTTACCAACTTATTCCAGGGAGTAGTGGACCAAGCGAGGATATAAACATTTTCTCCGTATTTTTCAAATTTGGTATCATGAGTTTTGAGTTTAAATTTGTATGTCGTAGACTGTTCGGTAATATCTTTGTAACTATTATCCATAGCTACTTCAAAGTTAGATATGGGAGATCCACATCTTGGACAATATAAAGATACTCTTTTCCCTTTATAAACTAGCTTTTTATCATACATTTGTTTAAAAGCCCACATCACCGACTCCATATAAGTTATATCCATAGTCCGATAAGCATGTTCCATGTCTACCCATCTACCAATCCGATCCACATACCATTTCCATTGTTCGGTAGTATCAGAGACATAGTTAAGACATGCTGGAATAAATTTATCCAAACCAATCCGTTCAATATCACGGCGGTTTTTAATTTTTAATTCCTGTTCGACTTTATTTTCTATGGGTAAACCATGGCAATCCCACCCCCAAACTCTCTCTACTCTTTTACCTTTCATGGTTTGATAGCGGGGAATTAAATCCTTGGCAATAGATGGAAGTAAACTACCATAATGAGGTAATCCGGTTACAAAAGGAGGTCCGTCATAAAAAACATAAGCATTGTCTTTGTCCCTTTGTTCAATACTTTTGGTAAATATTTTCTCCTTATCCCAAAAGGCTAGTGTCTTTTCTGACAAAGCATAATAATTAGGCCTGGGATCGACATCGTTAAATTGTGATTTTGTTGACATGGGGATATTATAAAAATATATCGCCTAAAAAGCAAAAGTTAAATTATATCGCATTCTTGTAGTCGGTCACCATATTCTTTAATAGAGTTCCAAACGATTTTAAAACCTTTAGTTTTAATATTAATAAGATTGTGGTCTGTTTTCCATCTACGTTTTCTTGCTCTTTCAACAAGTTCTCTAAAACCATCTTCTCCTAATATATACAGATTAATAATTGTGGTTTCCGGAATATATAATCTCTCGCTGGCTAAACCTAAATTGCGAGGCAATAACTCGATTCCTTCTGCTTTTTTAACTATTTCTACATAGAAATTATCATCTTCAAGAACTTTTAAGGTATGAAATAAAAGGGCGTATTGCGATACTGCATTACTAATATTTCCATATTCTTCTTCAAATATACGAACCAGAGCTTCTGTCATAATGTATTTACTATTCTAAAACTTTCCACTCTTTCTCGCAAAAAGCGATAAATAGTTCCAATATGATGTTAAATCTCAGAAATATCAATCGCTTGTTGCAAAGTAATAGGAGTACCATCTTCTAATTTTATTTCATTAACAACAAATCCGGTAAACATTTGTTCATCCAATCCAATTTTGTAAGCCTTTCTATGAGGATAATATTCTCCTTTACAGCCACTTAATTTTATAGACGTCGTTTTATTATATTTATCAATCTCCCAAATTATCCAATTATAAGAAGTGCCTACAGGATATACAACATAATCAAACAAAACTATATTTCCCCTATAATAACCAGCAGAAACGAATTTCGGATTGGCTAATATTTATCCAATAGATACTGGTTTAATCACTTGTTTTATTGCTAATCTAATGTTATTTACATTTCTTCTTCTATTGAGAGTAAAACTCATGTTTGACTAGCTTCTAAAATTGGTTTTCTACCAATACCCAAAACCCAAGCAATATCTCTAATTATCTCATCAAAATTTGACATAAATTATAGATATTAAATAGAACAGAAATTAATAATTAATGTATTTTTTTATTCTTTAATTTTTCTTTTGCCTTAAAAAAGCGGGCACATCAAATTCATCTTCTTCCAATAGTTTTTCTCGGTAAGAATTTTCGTCTTGTTTTTCTTCACTTGGTTCTGATTTTGTCATAGATTGAGGTTTAACTACCTCCAACGGTTCTACTTGAGTGTCTCCGATACTATTACTATCATTTACAGACTGAGGGGTTTGTTGAATATATTGTGGCCTTATGGTTGACCTTGAATAAACCGCGTTATCACCAAAAGCTGAATCAAATCCGGTAGCAATAACTGTGAGTTTGATTTCATCGGTCATGGACTCATCTATAGTTGTTCCAAAAATAATATTAGCATCAGGATCGGCGGTTTTACTAATCACATCCGCGGCTTCTGAAACATCCTTCATAGTTAGGTCTTTTCCAGAAGTAATGTTGAATAAAATACCTTTGGCTCCTTGGATAGAAACTTCTAATAGTGGAGAGGATATAGCTTCTCTAGCAGCCTTAGCAGCTTTATTATCACCCGAAGCAGAACCAATTCCCATCAAAGCTGTTCCTGAGTTTTGCATAATAGACTTAACATCAGCAAAATCTACATTGATAAGACCTGGAGTAGTAATTAAGTCAGATATTCCTTGAACACCTTCGCCCAAAACCGAATCCGAGATCTTAAAAGCATCAAGCAATGTCATGTTTTTGTCAATTGTCTCTAATAGTTTTTGATTGGGAATAATAATTAGAGTGTCAACCTTTCCTCTTAGCTCTTCTATTCCATCCTCGGCTGTCACCATGCGCCTAGAACCTTCGAAAATAAAGGGCTTAGTAACTACAGCAACTGTCAAAGCGCCGCTTTGTTTGGCAATGTCGGCGATAATTGGTGTAGCCTCAGTTCCAGTTCCTCCCCCCATTCCACAGGTTAAAAAAATCATATCAGCGCCAGTCATCATTTCTTTTAATTGTTCATGCGATTCTTCAGCGGCTTTACGACCTACCTCTGGATTAGATCCAGATCCAAGACCTTTAGTTAATTTTTCACCAATTTGTAATT
>CAYXFC010000078.1:0-4727 GCA_964464155.1 uncultured Pseudomonadales bacterium | reverse complement strand
TTATCTTCATTAATAAAAGTATATTGTTCAACAATAGGCGGATATTTGGGGATTGGCGTATAAGTTTTATTTTTGGTGGCATGGGCTATTAATTTGCCAAAATCAAGATCAGCTAAAGATATAGGTTTATTGATTTTGGCAACGGTTTGATATTTTGTTTTAAGTTGCCCGATAGATCCAATGGTTTCATTATTAACAATTAACGATGCAGCTTTGATATCGTCAAACCAGTGAGATTTAATTAATGGTTCAAAATGAGCAACTATTCCTAGCTCTTCACACAGTGCCTCTAAAATACCTTTAACATTAAGAAAGTCCTCTGTTGTTGCCAGCGTTAAATGTAAATTTTGTATTGGAAGTTCTTGTTTTTGTGGTAAGTAAATATTAGCCAACTCAAAAAAATTAAGCATCTCTTTTTTACTTTGATTAAGTTCAAGAATTCCCAAAATTGATGTTATCAAAGAACTGCGTAAATATTCCCAATCTGTAGTTAATGGATTTTTTAGCTTTAGATGATCTTCAATTTTAAGATTATAAGGATTGATAAAATTACGAGAAACCAAAGAATAAGAATAACTCTCCCAGTATCCCCAGTGCTTGAGAACACTTTTTATTTTTTGTTCCCAACTAAACTGTTCTTGCAAGGGGTTTGGTTTTGGTAGTTCTCCAGTTGGTAAAATACTAGGTAAATTATGATAACCGTAAATGCGGGCTACTTCTTCGACAATATCTTCTGGAATGGCGATATCATGTATTCTCCAGTAGGGAATTTTTATTTGTAGGGAACAAAGATCTTTGTTCCCTACTTTGGTTGTAATAAACCCCAAACCTTGCAAAGTATTAATAACAAACTTGGGATCAAGTTTAACGCCTAATCTATTTTCAACAAATTGAAGTGAGACGGTTATAGATTTTTGTTTGGGTTTCTTATCGTAAATATCAATTAATTTAGCTACTATCTTGGCACCAGCAAGTTCTTGATAAAGTTGAATACCTCTTTGCATTGCTACAGTTGCCAATTCAGGGCTAACATGTTTTTCGTTAAGAGTTACTGCATTGGTGCGGATGCCATGCTGCATAGAAGTTTGACGCATCAATTTGGCGTTATTGTCATCAATAAAAAAGATTATGGTTTTGGTATCGTTAGTTACTACACTATTAGCGGTACCCATGATTCCGGGAAGATCAATAATTGTTCCGGTACCATCATCAATGACAGAATCCCCACCTTGCAAAGTATAAGTTTTATCATCCAAAGTGGTTATCTTTTCCCCTTTCTTAGATGGACGGAAAATTAACTTATGAGTTTTGATTCTGTCATAGTCAAAGACGTGTGTGGGATGCCCTACTTCTAACATTACATAATTGGTGATATCGACTAACAAATTTAAGCTACGGATATCAGCAGCCTCCAATCTTTCTTTCATCCACTGAGGGGTTGATGAAATAGGTGTTTTAACAGTCATAATTTGAGCCATAACACGGCTGGTTAAATGAGCATCAGTTTTAATTTGCAATGGTAGTGACAAGGTATTTCTTGTCACTACAAATTTTGGCAATGTTTTTAATTTTGCCTTATGTCCAAATTGTGGCAAGATGACGGCAGCTTCTCTAGCTATGCCATATACCGACATCATATCTACACGGTTAGTGGTTACTTCAATTGAATAAATCCAATCAGAATTTCCCCATTTTTCCACCTTTTCTACAGATGGACCACAAAGTGCTAAACATCTACCAATTTCCAAAGGCTTAGCGTCGGTTTGCAAATATTCTGATAACCAGGAATGTAAAATTTTTATGTCCATAGATAGGAATAAAGAATTATGAATTATAAATTATGGTTTTTGAGCTTTTAATCAAACCATTCAATATTTTATGTACTGTGATTGATTGAGATAAAATTGTTTGGAAAACCTCATCAGTAATATATAACACATCTTTGGCAATATATAATTGATTTTGCAGTTCAGTTAAAGAACCAAGAGCCATTGAATAAAATTGCAGTTTTTCTTTATATGACTGACGACTAAACCCTTCTGCGATATTTGAAGTTATTGATACCGCACAACGTCTTATTTGACTAGTTAGACCAAATAATTCCTCTTTAGGAAATCTTTTGGTTATTTTATAAATTAATAAAACTAATTTATGCCCCTCTTTCCATGCATCTAGTTGAGTAAAATTGGTTATTTTATTAGTCTCTTTCATAATTCATTATTCCTAATTCATAATTCAAATTCTAAAATTGTTTTAAAAATCTAACATCGTTTTCGTACATGATTCTAATATCGTCAATTTTAACATCCGATCTCATCATAAAAACTCTTTCTACTCCCCATCCAAAAGCAAAGCCGGTATATTTGCTCGAGTCTATTCCACCTGCTTTTAGTACATTAGGATGAACCATACCAGATCCACCTAATTCTAACCAACCTTGTTTGCATGTGTGGCATTTGACTCCATTTATTTGGCCTTTACCTAGACAAACAGCACAATTAATATCAACTTCAAAAGATGGCTCAGTAAATTGAAAGTGAAAAGGTCGTAGTCTTGTCTCGCGGTTGGGTCCATAAAATGATTTGACAAAATAATCCATGGTTCCTTTCAAATGTGAAATATTAATACCTTTATCTACTACCAAGCCCTCAAACTGATGAAACATAACGGCATGACTAATGTCCTGCTGACGGCGGTAGCATTTGGCAATATTAATCATGCGAATCGGAGGTTTGGAGTTAACTCGCAACATTTCTCTAACTTGTCCATTAGAAGTGTGGGGAGTTAGCACTACTTTACCCATTTTGGTATCTGGTTGTTGATCTACAAATAGCGTTTCCCATTCATCTCGAGCAGGATGATCGGCTGGCATATTCAAGGCTTCAAAGGCATAGTAGTCCCAATCAATTTCTGGGTAACGCGCTCTAGTAAAACCAATATGTCCAAAAATATCACTAATATCTTCAATAGCTTGAGTGACCAAATGTAAATGTCCCTGTGGGGGTTTGATTCCTGGTAGGGTTGGGTCAAAGTAAACCTTTTTTTCAATGCCTTGATTGAATTGACTAAGTTTATCGCTAAAAGCTTTGTCTAAGTCATTCTTAACTAGATTCCAGTTTTGGCCAAAATTGATTTTTTGCTGCGAAGTTAATTCCTTTATTGATTGTATGGATTGTTTTAATAATCCATTTTTACCCATGTACTGCGTTTTTAGGTCTTCCAATTCTACCAAAGAATTAACTTCATTAAGGGCCGATATGGCTTGGAGTTTTAGTTGTAAGAGATCTTGCATGATTTTATCGTATCATTTTTATTACAAAAAAACCCACCTCTTTGGCGGGTTTTAATTTACACAATAAATACCCACCACTCTAGTGGGTTGTAAATGAGTTTACTTTTTCAACAACTGCCTTGAATGCGTTAGGACTGTTCAGAGCCAGATCAGCTAAAACTTTTCGGTTAAGTAAGATATTAGCCTTTTTCAATTTATTGATAAATAGACTATAGGAAATGTTGAATTGTTTCAATTGTCCATTAATGCGGATAATCCACAGGCTTCGAAAATCACGTTTACGCAGTTTGCGTCCAGCAAAAGCATATTCTCCAGCATGCAACTGTGCTTGTGATGCTCCTCTGATTCTTTTGTGTATAGACATCCGAGCACCCTTCATGGCCTCTAGGATTTTTTTGTGTTTGTGATGTCTAACTGTTCCTGTTTTAACTCTCATAATTATTTATGTGTCATTCTGGTAAAGACATGCAAAACTAAGTTTTATCTAAAATCTCCTGAATTTTTTCAAAAAATCTTAAATATTGACAGCTTTGCGTAGTTTTCAGGATGACACTACCTTCTATCCGTTTTTAAACTCTTGCAAGCACTTTTTTCAATTTTTTAGCAATTTTACCTACGACGTAATTAACTTTTTCCTGTCTTCTAGTTTGTTTTTTGGATTTGCTAGCTTTAAGATGAGCTCTTCCAATGGTACGGCGCAGAATTTTCCCGGTTTTGGTTAGCTTAAATCTTTTAGATATAGATTTTCTGGTTTTTTGTTTTGGCACATTATTAAGTAATAAGTAATTGTTATTAAGTGGTAACTTAAGACAGTTATTTATTCTTCCTCTTCAATATCAACCTTTTTTCCGCTAGGGCGGATAGTCATAGTTAAAAGTTTGCCTTGTAACACTGGATTGGTTTCAATCTTATATAGATCTTCCAGTTCCTCCATGGCTTGATTTAAGACCCTATCACCAAAGTCTTTTCTAGTGATTTGACGCCCCACGAATTTAACGATTAATTTTACCTTATCGCCGTCAGAAAGAAAAGACTTAATTTTCTTGATCCGAGACTGAAAATCACCTTGCCCGATAAATGGAGTAAACCAAATTTCTTTAACTTCTTGTTTGTTGCCTTTTTTCTTCCCCGCTTGTTCCTTTTTCTGTTCTCCGTATTGGAATTTACGAAAATCTACAATTTTACAAATTGGAGGTTCGATTTTATCTGATACCTGTACCAAATCCATACCTTTTTGACGGGCGCGGAACATCGCTTCAGAAAGTGACATTTCACCCAAATTCTGATTGTCAGCAATTACTCTAACTTTATCAGCTTTAATGAATTGGTTTATTTTATAAAATTTTTTCATGCAGAAGATCCTTTATGTGAATCATGTTCAATATATTGTTTAGCTTTTGCTATATCATTACTAAATACTGCTAATGTTTGAATA